>JAFVRQ010000039.1 GCA_017504245.1 Clostridia bacterium
ATTGTGTCAACGAGTTGACACTAATGATTTTTCTCGGTGTTGGCAGGCACCTCGAAAAATCCAATTTGCTACTATCCAACGAAGCCATTTCGTTATCAAACGGCTATAGCTTAACAAAGTAAATTTTAGAAAAACACTATGAAATAGTGGTTTTCGTAGTTTTGAAAGTCTAATCCTGACCGTTGTATTTATACATAAGGTCAGGATTGGAGTTTCAAAACCGATAATTCGTTTGCGAATTATCGAGAATTTACGCATAATCTGAACACACCAAGCGATTGTTTTGACCCACTTTTTTCAAAAGCGGGCGCCCGCCGCGTAGGCGATCTTAACTTTAACTAACTTTTTCAACTCCCCGATAAATCCCAATTTGTTGTTTGACACATAGTTTTCCGGCGCAAATTTGAGTAATTAAAAATGCTTGATTTAACAAAAAAAGTTAACTTCCCGAAAAAAGTTAACTTTACCGTTTTATTTATTCAACTGCTAACCGTTTCTTTTTTGCAGATGTGTAACGAGCTGCTTCACGAGCTTAACGTCATCTTCATCAAGCCCCGAAAGAGAAATGGTTTCTCCGCGCTCAAGCCCCAGGAGATAGTCCGCAGACACGTGAAAAACAGAGGCGAGCTTTATAATAATCTCGGGCGAGGGGGAACGTTCCTGAAGCTCGTAATAGCTGACAACCGATTTGGTAATCCCCAATCTATCCGCGAGCTGCTGCTGAGTGAGCTTTTCTTGCAAACGCAACCTTTTCAATCTTTCTCCAAAATTAACCATAATCGTACCTCCTATTTTAATTAAGTTTACCATTAAAATATATGATTTGGGTTAACTTTTTATACCAAAGTAGTTAACAAACTCCAAAATTAGTGCTAAAATATATCATACTTTATAATGATCTACTTTTTGGAGGACGTTATGACTAAAAAAATATCGTTTTTGCTTTTAATCGTTACGTTATTGGGCTTGACTTTTTCATTGACTTCCTGTGAAGCAACGAGCAACGGAGTTGAGGGCTTTCTGACATCAATTCTTCCTGACGAAAACTCAAGCAAAATTGCTCAAACGGCGCACAATATCGTTGATTGGATTGCAACAAAAATTAAAACCTTTTTGAATTCAATTGGGCTAAAAAGGCGTGGGCTTGGATTGATGACGTTTTTGGTGTGGTTGATAAATTCCAGCAAACAAAAACAGCTTTCGACTTGATAAAAACAGGCGAGTTCAAAAAGATAATCGAGGGTATATCAATTATATTCGGTTGTGGAATTGTTGCGCTTCTCGGCGCGGCGGTTGCGCTTGTTTTCGTACTTGTTGCGATTATAGTAGAGCTTTGCGCGGAAGTGTTGCTCTTTGTTCTGCTTGTTGCGTTGGGGATCGTTGTTTTATTCCTTGCTGTATTGGGATTCATTTACGTGGTTCTTCCCAACCTTTAATTGCGGTAAAAAGCTTAACTAATAAAAAAGAGAGAACGTTTCGGCAACCGATTCGTTCTCTCTTTTTTTTATTGTTTTGGGTTATCTGTTGTCGACCCTTTTATTGATACCCGTTAAATCCAAACTTTTTAATGATTTCGGGATAGTTTTTGAACGTGTAGTTCAGGTCGCACATTCCCGATACCGCGCCGTTTGAATAGCCCTCAACGTTACCCTCATATTGCCACATCGAATAGAGTCCGCTGTATTCCGCCAAGCGCTCGTCGGTAACGTCGGTGTAACGCGCGTACCAAACGTCGTAAAGACGGAGCGTTTTTTCATTGTTAAAAACGTTGTAAAGGAAGTTGTTGTTGGTGTATAGACCGGGATAATAGCCGTTGTCCACCATTGTGGTCATAAACGTGTGTGCGATTTCCATTATTTGCGTTTCGCTGAAGGTCGATGGCTTATAGCTTGAATAATCCTCAATATCATAGAAAACGGGGTATTCCAGCTTCTTGCCCTCAAGCCAAGCGGAAACTCGCAAGGCGTCCGCCTCCGCCTCATCCTTGTTCGTTGCAAGGGTAAAGAAATAAACTCCTATGTCAAGTCCCGCATCACGCGCGGCGGCATAATACTCTTCAAATCTCGTGTCAAGATCGGTATTATAACCAACTCGAAGAATAACATAATCAACGCCGGCAGCCTTAAGAGCTTCGAAATCAACGTCTACCGAATGGTGCGAAAGGTCAAGACCGAACGCAAGCGCGCCCTCTCCCTCTCCCTCAGCGCCCGAGAAAATATCGGAATAGAAAACGTAGTCGGCAATGGACTCGCTTTGGCAAACGGTGCAGGTATAAACCGTGTAGCCCGTCTGCTCAATATTCGGACGAACATAGGTTTTAGTGTATGTGTGCTGCGTCCTTGCCACAGCATCGGAGCTGTATGCAAAATCACAATCCGAGCATTCATAAGTGGTGTAGCCCTCCGCCGTACAGTTAGGAGCGGTCACGGTGCTTGAAAGCGTGTGCCCCGTGGGTGCTACTTTGTCGCTTATGTATGAATAATCGCAATTATTACACTTGTAAGTGCTATAGCCCTCCGCCGTGCAGGTGGGAGCCGTGGTGCTTACCTTAACGATAACGTGCTCGGCAGGATCAACGTAGTCGCTCTTGTAGGAATAATCGCAATTATCACATTTATACGTTGAAAACCCCTCTGATAGACAGGAGGGATCGGTGGTCGAAAGCTTCTTCACACTATGCCCGGTGGGGTCAACGTAATCGCTTGTATAAGCGTATTCGCAATTTGAACATTCATAAGTTGTGAATCCCTCTTTTTCACAAGTGGGAGAGGTCGTTGCTTTCACGATCGCGTGACCCTTGGGGTCAACGTAGTCACTTACGTATTTATGCTCACATCTTGAGCAGGAAAAGGTCGTAAATCCCTCCAAAACGCAGGTCGGCTCGGTTTTTTCTCCCGATAAATCGTGGCCGAGCGGCTTTACATAATCGGTATTTTTTGTGAAATTACAGTCAGAGCATACCTGCTTTGTGTAGCCCTGCCCCTCACACGATGGAGAAATCACAGTTTTTTCAAAGCTGTGTCCCTTTGGGGAAACGTATGTATCCACGTTCACAGCTCCGCAAACGGAACAGGTGTGAGTGGTGTAGCCCTCCGCATCGCAAAGGGGAGCAGTCACAACGTCAGTAAATTGATGCCCTAAGGGAGCAACGAAATCCGCCTCAAACGTGTAGTCACAGGTTAAGCATTCATAGAATGTGTACCCTTTTTTATCACAAGTCGGCGCATTCGGTGTCTTTTTGCAAAAATGATGCTTGCATTCACCGGGGAAAAATAAATAAATCAAAACCCCAAGCACCGAAAGACATACGATAAGGGTTATTATAAGTAATATGGTTTTTGTCTTTTTTGTCATTTTTCCTCCTTGAGAAGTTACAAAGTGAGAATACCTTCCTTTTTGAAAAAAAGCAAAAAGCTTTTAAACATTTGGAACAAATTAATTCTGCGCAAATTGAAGCCATTTCACTATCAAAACGGTTCGTGTTTGTAGGGGAGGGGTCTTCCCTCCCGTTAATATAACAAACGTATGGCGCGCTTCCCTGCGAATATGTGTGTAGCCATATTACTATCAAACGGCTATAGTTTAGCAGAGTAAATTTTAGAAAATCACTCTGTTAAGAGGGATTTTCGTAGTTCATTTGATGAAATCCTTGTCGGAAATTTATTTTCGTAAAAGGATTTTAGCAAGTGAACCGATAATTCATTTGCGAATTATCGAAAATTTACGTCGAGTCATCACAAACCCACTGATAAAAGTTTTTCGGGGTATGGGGCGGTTTTTCAAAAAAGCCCCACATCCTTATCTTAACTAACCTCACTCCGCCGCTTCAAGATACGCCTTCTGCTCGTCGGAAAGATAATCGATTTTAATTCCGTTTGAGCGGAGCTTAATCTCTGCAACCTCGCGGTCGATTTCCACAGGAACTGCATAAACCTTGTTTTCAAGCCTACCGCGATTTTTCGCGAGGTATTCAAGGCCCTTTGCCTGAATTGCAAAGGACATATCCATAATTTCGGCAGGGTGACCGTTTCCTGCGGCAAGGTTAACGAGACGGCCCTCGGCAAGAAGATTGAGAATTCTGCCGTCCGCCATTCTGTAGCCGCGGATGTTGGGCTTTCTGTCCCATTCCTCAACCGCCATATCGGAGAGCGCGATTTTGTCAATTTCAACGTCAAAGTGACCGCTGTTTGAAAGGAGCGCGCCGTCCTTCATCACCTCAAGATGCTCGCGGCGGATAACGTCCTTGCAGCCCGTGAGAGTAACGAAAAGATCACCAATTTTAGCCGCCTCATCCATCGGCATAACGGAAAAGCCGTCCATAGTCGCTTCAAGCGCTTTGATGGGATCAATTTCGGTAACAACAACGATAGCGCCCATACCCTTAGCGCGCATAGCCATTCCCTTTCCACACCAGCCGTAGCCCGCGATAACAACGGTCTTGCCGGCGATGATAAGGTTTGTGGAATTCATAATTCCGTCAAGCGTGGATTGTCCCGTGCCGTAACGGTTGTCAAAAAGATGCTTGCAATTGGCATCGTTAACGTCAATCATAGGATAGTCGAGAAGTCCCGCGCGCTCGCGTGCGAAAAGACGGTGAATACCCGTTGTGGTTTCCTCGCAGCCGCCTATGAGATTTTTCGCGTAATCACGGCATTTTCCGTGAATGAGATGCGTGAGATCGCCGCCGTCGTCGATCATAAGATCGGGACAAAGAGAGAGAGTCTTGATAAGATGCGTTTCATATTGCTCGTTTGAAACGCCGCGCCAAGCGTTGACCTCAAAGCCGTCCTCAACAAGAGCCGCCGCAACGTCATCTTGGGTCGAGAGAGGATTGCAGCCCGTCACCCAAACCTCAGCGCCGCCCGCCTTTAAAACCTTCGCAAGATACGCAGTCTTCGCCTCAAGGTGAATGGACATCGAAATTTTAAGTCCCTTAAACGGCTGATTTTTTTCAAAATCCGCCTTAATTGTGTTCAAAATAGGCATATAAGACGCCACCCAGTTGATTTTATCACGACCCGAGGGCGCAAGCTTAATATCTTTAATATCGCTCATTTTTTTGTTTCTCCTTTGTTAAACAATAATACTTAATAATTCTATCATAATTTATTGATTATTGCAAGAGGGATTTTTATAAATTAGGATTTATCGAATAGTTAGTTAAGTTAAGACCGCTCAAGACGGAAACCCCCAAAGCTCATAAATGTCGCTTTGGGGAACCCCTAAGCCGCTTAGGCTCGCGCTTTTGAAAAAGCGCGGCAAAACAATCGCGTGGGTTTATGCTGATTTGACGTAAATTTTCGATAAAACACGGGTGTTTTATCGGTTCACTTGCTAAAATCCTTTTACGAAAATGAATTTTCGACAAGGATGTCATCAACTGAACTACGAAAATCAAACCGATGGCTTGATTTTCTAAAAATTACTTTGTTTGAACGTAGCTGTAGGGACAGGCGTCCTCGACTGTCCGCTGTAAGAAAATTTGTGCAAATATTGTGGCTATAAACAGAGTAGCAAGGCGCGGTTTTTATCGCACTCGTGCGGTAAAAACATTCGTGACGAGCGCGAAGAAGTGAGTCACGCGAGTTGCGCGAAGCCTGTGGAGTCTGCTCAAACTATATGGCTCTTGGGCGTAGCGCTACAAAAGCTTTTTGGTTACTTTTTCTCGAAAAAGTGACAATCCTTTACTTTGTATCTTCTCCCCGACAAATCAAAAATCAAAGCATCGTATAAAAAACGAAATTTTTACAATAAACGAATAAAACGCAAAAAATCCGCAAAAAATAAAGCCAAGCAGAAAAAATCTGCGATATGAATATATTAATATGTTTATATTTTGGAGGTCAAATAAATATGATTATTGACAAATTAGCACTCATTTTAACCATTGTCGGCGCGCTCAACTGGGGAAGCATCGGACTTTTCCAATTCGACATCGTCGCGTGGATCTGCGGCGGCGCAGGAACACTTCTCGCAAGAATCATCTACACAGCGGTAGCCCTTGCAGGAATCTGGTGCATTTCCCTTCTCTTTAGAGAGGATACCGACGACGTAGTTTCCCACGCATAAAGCCCAAACGAGTCACACACCAAAACGGCGAGGATTTTCACATCCTCGCCATCGATTTTTATTAAATTATTCACCCGTATATCCCCAAACAACAGGACAGTCGGAATAGTTCCACTGAACATACCATCCGCTCGGCTGAGATTTAGCCTCACAGTAAATTGTAAGAGATGTGCTATCAGCGAATGCAAAATCACCAATATGCGTCACTGAAACAGATATCTTTATGTTTGTAAGAGATGTACAATTGGAGAATGCAAAATTGCCAATACTCGTTACTGACTTACTAATCTCTATGCTTGAAAGTGATGTGCAGCCTTCGAATGCACGATTACCAATGCTTATTACCGAATTTGGGATCTCCATACTTGTGAGGGATGTGCAATTTTCAAATGTACCCTCGGCAATATTGGTTACCGAATCGGGGATCTCTATGCTTGTGAGGGATGTGCAATAGGCAAAAGCCGAACGATCAATATTTGTTACTGCATTGGGTATTTCTACACTTGTAAGAGATGTACAACCATAGAATGCATAACTACCAATACTCGTTACAGAGTTCGGGATTGTTACGCTTGCGAGCGATGAGCAACCCCGGAATGTACCATCACCAATACTCGTCACGGAGTCGGGTATAGTAAATGACGTTGCTTCTTGTCCCATTGCATACTTTACTAATACTTTTCCATCTTTACTGTAAAGATTCCCGTCAATAGAGGAATAATATTGATTATTTGTATCTACTTCTATACTTTCAAGGAATGTGCATCTATCGAATGCATACTCACCAATACTTGTTACAGAAGCAGGGATTGTTATACTTGCAAGTGATGAGCAATCAGAGAATGCAGAATTACCAATACTCGTCACGGAGTCGGGGATTGTTATGCTTGTTAGCGAATCACACCAAATAAATGCAAAATTACCAATACTCGTTACAGAGTTCGGGATTGTTACGCTTGCGAGCGATGAGCAACCGGCGAATGTATACTCACCAATACTCGTCACGGAGTCGGGGATTGTTATACTTGCGAGCGATGAGCAACCGGCGAATGTATACTCACCAATACTCGTCACGGAGTCGGGGATTGTTATACTTGCGAGCGATGAGCAACCGGCGAATGTATACTCACCAATACTTGTTACAGAAGCAGGGATTGTTATACTTGCAAGTGATGAGCAACCACAAAATGCATAACTACCAATACTCATCACGGAGTCGGGGATCGTTATATTGGTGAGAGATGTACAATTGCTAAATGCCTCTGTAATAATAATTTTTGTATCCTTATGAATTACACAGCTTGTGATATCGTCGCTTTTGGTTTTAATTAATCCAATAAAAGGATTATCATTATTACCAAGATAACATCCATTATCATATTCATTGTAAATAAGTGATGTGCACCCGGCAAACGCACTACCACCTATTATTTTTACAGAGTTACCAAGTGAAACGTTCGTAAGAGATTTACAATTCAAAAACAACCAATCAGGAACCTCTGTGATTCCATTGCCGAGCTTTACATCACAAAGCTTATTGCACCCGAAAAATACATAACTTCCCAAATGCGTAACCGAATCCGGAATTTCTATTGTTTGGAGTAATGCACAGTTCTCAAACGCGCTATCCCCAATATATGTAACGGAATCGGGAATTTCAATTTCTTTAAGCAAAACACATTCCGCGAATGCTCGATTTCCGATAGTTTTTACCGTGTCCGGAATGCGCACAAAAGTAAGAAGCGGATATAATTCAAACGCGGAATCCGCAATTGCCACAACGGGCTTTCCCCTATGTTCCTCGGGAATAACGATTGTAGATTTTGCTCTTTTTTTTGTATTTATGCCTCTAACCTCATATCCTCCCTCGACTTCTTTGTAAAACAAACCACTTGTGTCAATCGAATACTTGTCCAAAAAGCAAGAAGAAAGAGTAAAAATTATTGCAATCAAGCTGACCGCAAGCAAGATTAACGAAATGCGTTTTTTCATAGTCATAAATCTCCAATAAACGAATTTGTAAAAATTATACCACCTCTTGTCATATTTTTCAAGCATTTTCGCATTTTTTCTCCAACAATTTAATTTTGATCCATCAAAAAGCTTATAGCACCTCGGCAACGCACATATAAAAAACGACCAACAAACCCGTAATGAGCCACTCCACCCAATCTCCGTGGAGCTCAACGTTCCCGACCTCTCGTTTCCGCAAACTCCGTACACCCGCTTTCAAATTTTGATTTATCGGGGAGTTAAAGTTAGTTAAAATTAGGATTTTTTCGTTCTTTTTGAAAAAAGAACCAAAAACTTTTTATTCGTGGGAATAAATCAAATCCGCGCAAATTGTGTCAACGAGTTGACACTAATGATTTTTCTCGGTGTTGGCAGGCACC
>JAFVRQ010000040.1 GCA_017504245.1 Clostridia bacterium
GCTTCTACTTCTTCAACATTTTCTACTCTAGGCATCAATTCTTTAATTAATTTACCATCAGGAGCAATGACAAAGAAAGTAATACCATAAATAGTTTCAATACAAGTCGTAAATACAGAAAACTTCCCACCACCAACTATATCAACATCTACTTCTGAAAGTCAAGCTGCTGACTTTGATCCGCCTGAAGATGATAAATATTCTGAAGGACTTGAATTCACAATCAATTCCGATAATCAAAGCTATTCTGTATCCGGAATTGGCACTTGCACCGATACTGATGTCGTAATCCCCGATAAATATAATGGATTACCCGTTACGAGTGTTGGCTATAGAGCGTTCTTTCGCTGCAGCTCCATCCAAAGCGTTATAATTCCTGATTCTGTGACAAGCATTAGTGATAGAGCTTTTTTTGAGTGTACCTCGCTTGCAAGTATAACAATTGGTAATTCCGTTACGAGTGTTGGTTATAGAGCGTTCTTTCGCTGCAGCTCCATCCAAAGCGTTATAATTCCTGATTCCGTGATAAGCATTGACGAGAGAGCGTTCGAGGAGTGTACCTCAATTGCAAGTATAACAATAGGCAATTCCGTGACAAGCATTGGTGCGAGTGCATTCTCTCAGTGTACTTCGCTCGAAAGTATAACAATGGGTAATTCCGTGACAAGCATTGGTGAGAGTGCATTCTTAAGCTGTACTTCGCTTACAAATATAGTAATTCCTAGCTCTGTAACGACTATTGGTGATAATGCATTCTATGATTGCACCTCGCTTGCAAGCATTACAATACCCGATTCCGTGATGAGTGTAGGCGATAGAGTATTATATGGTTGCACCTCGATAAAAAATGTATATTATTTAGGGAATATTGATGGTTGGATTGCAACGGCTTGTATTTGGGAGCCAAATCCTACGTATTATGGTGCAAATTTGTATTTTGGAGGAGAGCTTGTTACAAGTATTGTCATCCCTGATTATGTGACGAGCATTGATTCATATGTATTCACGGATTGTACCTCTCTCGTAAGTGTAACAATTCCAGATTCTGTGACGAGTATAGACCAAAGAGCATTCCAAGGTTGTACTTCACTTAAAAACATAAATATTCCCGATTCAGTAACGAGTATTGGCGGGGCTGCATTTAAAAATTGTACCTCCCTACCAAGCATAACAATTCCTAACTCTGTTACGAGTGTTGGTGGTAGTGCGTTCTATAATTGTACTTCACTTGAAAGCATAATTATTCCAGATTCTGTTACGAGTATCGATAAATATACATTTTATGGTTGTTCTTTGCTCAAAAGTATAACAATCCCTGACGCTGTGACGAGTATTGATGAATATGCATTCTGTGGCTGTACTGCGCTTGAAAGTGTATCAATTCCTGACTCTATTTTAAGTGTTGGTCAGTATGCATTTGTCAATTGCAAATTACTTCGTTATAATGAATACGATAATGGACTTTATCTTGGAAACGAGAACAATATATATGTTGTATTAATTCAAGCTAAAGATAGAAAAATTACAAGCTGTACAATGCATAGCGCAACCAAAGTGATTGCTTATGATGCGTTCTATAATTGCGCTTCGTTGACAAGTGTGATTATTCCTGATTCGGTAACGAGTATTGGCGAAGGTGCGTTCATCTCTTGTACATCGCTCATAAGTATAACCATTCCTGACTCCGTGATAGATATTGGTTATAATGCATTCTATAATTGCTCATCGCTCACCATTTATTGCGAGGTGGATTCGCAGCCGAGTGGATGGAGGCATAGCTGGAATTGTTCTGAATGCCCTGTTGTTTGGGGTTATAAGGCAGGAGAAAATTGAATAAGTTTTTAGGGGCGCTCGGGTGGGCGCTCCTTTGGGTTTTTGAGTTGTTCGAGTTTTGATTTGGAGGGGAGATGGTTTGTGTGTTCATACGGGTCGTCGAGGACGCCGACCCCTACGGAGAGGGGGTGAGTGGGGCGGACAGTCGGGGACGCCTGTCCCCTACGGATTTGTGGGTAGCCATATGGATTGAGGTTGGATTTCGATTCGTTAAAATTTTAGTTTAAGTTGAATGAGGAACTCCCTCCGTCATTTTCTTACGAAAATGCCACCTCCCTGGCGAAGGGAGGCAAGGCGTAATCCGATATTTGTGCGTAGCCGTGGGGGTGGCAAAACGGTTCGTGTTCGTAGGGGAGGGGTTTTCCATCCCGTTGAAAAGTTACAAACATACGATGTGGACCGTCGGGGACGTCGGTCCTTACGAGTATGAGAACTCCCCGCTAAATCACAATTTATTGTTTTGTTTATGAGGATTATTTCGGGGCAGGGGGGATATTGGCTAATGAAATTGGTTAATGAAATTGGGGGAATGAAATTTGAGTTTTGATAAAAAAAGACTGTTTTGATTGTTAAAAAAGGCAAAAAAATGGAAAAAATCGCTAAAAATGATAAAAAATAGTAAAAAATTCAAAAAATATTGCAAATATACTTGCAAAATTGATTGGAAAGTAGTATAATACGCATAGGTATGGTTTTGACTATATATTCAATGAAAGAAAATTTCAAAGGACGGTGAACAAAAATGCCATACATATGCAAAAATTGCGGCGGTGATTTGAAAGCCGACGGCAAGGGCTTCAAATGTATTTGTTGCGGTGCTAAATTTGCTTCTGAGGACGAATTGAAGCCACAATCCAAAAAAGAGGCGGTTGTTCAGCCCCCAAAGGCAGAGAGTGCACCTCAAGCAAAGCAGCCGGAGAAAAAGAACGGTTTATTCTCTAAGTTTAATCTTGGCAAAAAGAAGGACGAGTCCCCAAAGGAAGCTCCAAAGGCTGCAGAGCCACCCAAGAACGTTCAAGCTCCCGTTAAGGCAGAGCCGCCAAAGGTTGAAGAGGTTGAGGTTGAAACAAAATCCAATCAGGGTGTTAACGTTTTTGAGGACAACATCAACGGGGTTTTGGAAATCACCTGGCAGGACGAAAAGTACCTTCATTCAGGTTCGGGCTTCTTGATTGACATTGACGGTTATGCGATCACCAACACTCACGTTGTTACCCACGAGGACGGCAGATCCTGTGAATCCGTTAACGTTCGTCTTTGCGGTGAAACCATCAGAGCTGACGTTGTTAAGCTCGGTGACAACCGCCACGGTCACGGAAACGGCGTGGATTTGGCTCTTGTAAAGCTCAGTCGCGTTCCGGGGAATGCTAAGGTGGTTGAAATTGAAGATTTTGAAAACGTTAAGATCGGTGAGCAGGTTTTCGTTATCGGAAATTCGCTCGGTCTTGGCACTTGTATCACAAGCGGAATCGTTAGCGACAAGCTTCGTAACGTGAACGGCAGAATGCTTATGATGACCGACTGTGCGGTTAACGGCGGAAATTCGGGTGGTCCTATCTTCAACGCGCAGGGCAGGGTTATCGGCGCTATCGTTTCGGGAATTGACGCGGCTGAGGGAATGAATTTTGCTATTCCTGCTGACGTGGTTAAAGGTTTTATTGATAATTCCGGTATCGGTATGCGTTTGATTGGCAGAAGACCTCAAGCAACAACCGAACAACGTGCGGAAGCACATCCAAAATGTCCGAGATGCGGCAGCACGAATACCGATGTTGAAAATAATATTTGTTATTGCTATGATTGTGAATACGAGTGGTAATTAGATTTATATTTGTGTTTAATTAATTTTGAATAATATTAGCTTTTAATATTAGAAAGGAAATTATTATGGGATTGTTTAAGAAAAAGAAAAAGGGTTCGGTTGAAATTAAATTAGCAGCTGACCAGTTCTGCCGTATTCTTGAGGATAAGGCAGCAGATTGTAGCCATACTTATTGTATCGATACTGACGCGGATCAGTATAACTTGCTCTATAGAAACGGACAGTTTTTGGGTATGCCCACACCCTTTGGTGGAACTATCTATCCTTTCTCTGTAGACCCCACAAAGCCCGGTACAAGAAGAGACAAAAAGCAGTTTAACAGAGCTAAGGTTGTTTGTCTTTCTAAGGACTTCAACCTCAAGGTAAACTGGGGAACAAAAATTCCCTTCGTTATGGCCGACGTTAACACTCAGGCACCTTACTCCGTTGGCGCAAGCGGCGTTATCTATGTTCAGATCGATACTAACGATGCTGCTCGTAACGCAGACCGCTTCTACAGAAAATGCTTGACTCAGAGAGATGCTGAGCTCTTCAATACTGATGAGCTTAGAGATTTCCTTAGCGAAGCTTTCGTTAACCGCGTTGGTGCGAAGATTCAGGATTATCTTGAAGAGCAGGGCCGTCCTCTTTCCAACCTCGTTGGTCTTCAGCCCTCTGAATTCGTTAAGATCAGTGAAGAGCTTTATCCTAAGATGAAGGACATCTTCGCAGATTACGGCTTGACTGTTGTTAAGGCAAGCAGCGGCTCGCTCTTGGGCAGATTAGTTGTTAATCCGATGGAATAAGGAGGTAATAATTATGGGATTGAAGAGAAAATATTCAAAGAACGTTACAAGAGATAATCAGTTCTTTAAAACTTATGCTATTAAAATGAATGCGTTGCTTCGTTACGCTGAGGATAACGAAAAGGTTACCGATGCTATCGAAAGATTGCAGAATGACCTTCAGTACACGGTTGCTTCCGCAGACGGACACGCTAAGAAGAGCGAAAAGAACATTAAGAAGTATTATGAAGAGTTGAAGGCAATGCTTCAGCAGCCCGGTTGGAATGAGCAGCAGGTTTTGCTCCTCATCAAGAATATCGGTGCTGAGGTTGATGAAATCAACTCAATGAGATAATTCTTATATATCAATGAGCATATCGAATTTTCGGTATGCTCTTTTTTTGTTTGTATTTGGAAATAAATTGGTAAATACTATTGTATTTTTTGGAAAAGTGTGTTAAAATGATAAAAAAGTTCGCTTTAGCGAAAAAAATTATTGAAAGGGTTGCTTATGGAATATATCTCAGTAAAGGAAGCTGCCGAAAAATGGAGCGTTACGGTGCGTTGCGTTCAAAAGCTTTGCAGCGAGGAGAGAATTAAGGGCGTTGTTAAATTCGGTAAATCGTGGATGATCCCCGAAAAAGCCGTTTTGCCAAGCTCAGCTAAAAAGGACAAGACTCCGCATTTGCCGATGCCGAGGAAAAGTCCCTTCCTTGATATGACGAACATTTATGACGAGCCGGGAAGGGCGGATTCCTGCGCGGAAAAATTGGTTAACAATCCTGAAGCATATGAGCTTTTTAAGGCGCAGATAGCCTTCAGACGCGGTGAAATAGACAAGGTTTATGAGCACGCAAGATATTTCCTTAACGCGCATTCCGGCTTCTATGCGATTATTGGCGCAGGTATGCTTCTTGCTCAATGCGCTATTTGGCGCGGCGACATCCATCTTTGGAATGAGGCGAAGAGGCACATTTGCGAGGCACCCAGCCAAACTGAACACGAAAGAGAGATTATCTCCCTTGCTCTTGCTATTATCGACAGCTCGATTTATGACAACAAGGACTATCCCGAATGGTTTCAAATTGGAAACTTTGAAGCGTTACCTTCGGAATCGCATCCTGCGGCAAAGGTATTTTACGTTAAATATCTTTATATGACTGCGTTCGCTATCGCTTCGGGACAATTGGAGCTTGAGGGCGTTCAGGGGCTTGCTCTTATGAGAATGATCCCCAATACCGTTGAGCCCCTTGTTACCCAGGCGGTGGTTGATGAAACTATCATCCCGCAAATATATCTCAGAATGTCTTGTGCGGTGGCTTATCACAATTCGGGCGACAGAAAAAAGGCGGCTGCTCATATGGACAAGGCGATTAAGCTCGCTCTTGCGGACAAATTATATGGACTTTTGACGGAATATATTCGCCATTTTGACGGCTTGCTTGAGGAGAGGATTGCGAAAAGGGATCAGGCGGCACTTCAAAAGGTTCTCGAGCTTTATGACGTTTACCGCTTCGGTTGGGCGCGACTTTCCGGACAGGTTAAAAACAAATACGTTGCCACGAACCTCACTCCGAAGGAGCACGAGGTGGCAAAGCTCACTGCCTTTGGTATGGGTGTTCCCGAGATTTCCAAGGCATTGCATATTTCTGAATCGACGGTTAAGCAGACCATTGTTCGCGTTATTAACAAGACGGGAATTCAGGACAAAAACGAGCTTTCTTACATATTATAATTGCATTATTTTGCGAATTTTAGACCCTTCGTTTGAGGGGCCTTTTTTGTTTTTGGTGAAAAAAGATTGTTCGCATATGCGAATTTTTTTGGGGTTGAAAAAATGCGAAAAGTTCGTATATGCGAACAAAGTGAAATATCAAAAAAATCAAGAAAAATGGAAAAAAGTGTCAAAAACGGGGCGAATTGGACGAAAATGTGCAATTTATATAATTATTTTGATTTTTGAGCTTTTGAAAAAATGTCTAAAATGGGGCGTTTTTAGACATAAAAATATGTCTAAAAAAGGGGTGTTTTAGACGTGTACAAGACAAAAAAATTATGATATAATGATTACAACAAGGAAACCAATTTGGAAAAAAGGAGGGCTGAAATGAGCAACGCGAAAATTCGAGAGGGCGATCTTTACGGCGTTTTCAGAATTGGAGAGGACACATTTGAGATTCGCTACGGATATTACGAGGAGTCTGATCGTGTTGGCAAATATAACGACCCAATTCCAATATATCCGAATTTTTTGGAAAAACCTCAATATAATTATGAGGGATATCCATTTGTTACCGAGATGCAGGACACCTGTGAGCATTTTGACGGAAAGCTTCTCGTTGATATATGCTGCGGCTGCACTCACTATGAAAAAGGGCACGATCTTATCGGTATTTGCCGATGCCCGAAAAGAAAATACGGCTTTAGTGAGGGAAGGGAAGAGCTATGAAGGATCTTATAGGACTTTTATTATTTCTATTACTCGTTTTCATCGTTTTATCATCTTTGTTTCACTTGGGGCACAGTTTAGTTTAAAAGAAAAATAATTTTTAGGGAGAAAAACAAATGAAGAAATTTTTATCACTTATTTTAACACTCGTTCTTGTGCTTAATATTTTTGTTGGTACGGGAATATTTGCTTTTGCCGAGGGCGGCAGCGCAGAGCTTGGCGACACGGAATGTACGCACACCGACGGCACGGACAATTACAACAATATTTGCGATCTTTGTAAAGAGTACATCGGAACGGTTGACTTGGTTGTTGGTGAACAGACGGTTTTTGCAACTTACGTTCACGCTGATAAGAAAGAGCTTGTTAGATTCACTCCTACAGAAAGCGGAAATTATATAATTTGGTCCGATTCTGATACGGATCCTTACGGGAGAATATATGATTCAAAAATTAATGAAATAGCTGCAAGTGATGATTACGACGACTATAACTTTTGGATGAGCGTAGAGCTGGAGGCGGGAAAGACCTATTATTTTGCATTTGGAGATTATGCAGGAGAGGTGGAGTATACCGTTTCTATTAAAACGCACGTACATTCGGGCGGCGAGGAAACCTGCATGGGTATGCTTTGCGATTGTGGAGATTATTACGGTGAGACGACTTATGAGCATCGACTTGATACAACGCAGACCTGCATAGGTTATCAATGCTTGGATTGTGAAGAATACTTTGGCGAGGGCAACGGAATTCACGAAGATTTTTCAGATGACTATATTAATATCTGCGACTTCTGTGATACATATATTGGGCAGGTTAGCATTGGTTTGGGTGAAAATACTATACCGGTTGGTACTAACACCTATGTGTACGTAAGCTTTGTTCCTTCTGAAAGCGGTACATACGATATTTATTCACAATCCGAATATGACCCTGCAATTTTCGTTTACAGCTCTGATTTTGAGATGTTGGTAGAAGCGGACGATGTAAATGAGAGAAATTTCTCTCTTACTATTGAGCTTGAAGCGGAAAAAACGTATTACTTGGCTATTTACGAGTATGAGTTCGATTATAACCTCACTTTCTACGTTGAAAAGCACGAGCATTCAGGCGTAAAGCAGAGCTGTTATGGTTATTTGTGTAGCTGCGGTCAGTACTACGGTGAAGGAAGCGACCACACTGACGGTGGTGACGATTTCGGTGGCTGGTGCGACGAATGCTATGCATTTTTAGGTACGGATCTTGCGCTTGGAAATTCTACTGTGATATGCGGTGATTATGAGGACGGGGAAGCGGAAACGCTTAAAATGTATAGATTTATTCCTTCCGAAGGCGGCAAATACGCTATTTCTTCCGTTAACGGTGAAGATCCTATTGCATACGTGTATGAGATGATTGATGGAGCCTGGAATTTACTTACTTATGCTGATGATAACTTTAATTTGACGCACCGTGATTTTTCTATCGTGATTAATCTTGAGGCGGGTAAAGAGTATTATTTCGGTTTTTCATCCTACGATGTAGAGGGTGAATATGAAATACTCTTTGTAAAGCACGCGGAGTGCACCGATACCGTTGCAATGTGTATCGGCGGCTATTGTACCGTTTGCGGTCAGTTGGTAAACAATACGGTTGACGAGGATGTGCACGTTTGGACTTTTGGAGAGTGTAACTTATGCTATGAGAGTATTCCCGAGGATTACGCGCACGAGCACGAGTGGGATGACGGTGATTGTAAAATTTGTGGCGATGATCACGATTGTAAGGTGAGCGATTGGGATGAAGACGGTTACTGTACGGTATGCGAAGAGGATGCAGGATTTAAGATTATCAGAGACGGCAAGGTTACGTATTACAGGGGCTTGACTGCTGTTATTGAAGCAATGCAGGACGGTGATCTTGTGGTGATGCTTGAAGACCGTTACATTAGCGCAGATTATACTATTGATGCTGACATTACTTTTGATCTTAACGGTTACGCTTTGTATTTTGACTATGAGGAAGATATATTCTTAAACGTTTACGGTGACGTAACGTTTGTGAATAATTCATCGGATGCTGTGGGCTATATTGACGTATATATGATCGTTTATGGTGACGTAACGTTCGTTAGCGGAGGTTATAACTATATTGAGCTTTATAACGGTAAGAGTTTTGCAGATGTAATCCCTGGATGCTCGGACGTTTATCAGAATTTCGGAAGTGGAGATAATTTAGTTGATATTTCCGAATATACGTCGAATAATGCATATTACTTCTATATTTACCCCAATGACGATAGTCACGTTGCGGGTGATTACGGTGTGCTCAAGGAAGCTACTTGCGAGACCAACGCTATTGAAGGCGCTTGCTGTATCTATTGCGCTCAATTGCTTGATGCAAGAGAAATTGAGGGTACTGCGGGGCACGATTGGAGCGGTAAATATCGCATAACTAAGGGTGCAACCTGCCACGATAACGCTATTGAAACCTTATATTGCCTTGATTGCGGCGAGGTTCTTGACGAAAGAGAGGTTAAAGGTACTGCAGGGCACTTGTGGAGCGGTAACTACAGAGAGGGCACTAAGACCTGTGACGTTTGCCACGAAACTATCGGTGACGAGGTTTACAGCGAGGAGCCGGCGAGAGAATTCGTGAGAGAGCTTTACGAATGGCTCAAGGAATTGCTCGGAGATGAGGTTAGGAAGTATTTCCAGGCGTTGCTTGATACGTTTATGTAATCTTCATATTTAATACAAAAGCACAAGGCATTTTGCCTTGTGCTTTTGTGTACTTTGGATAGTGTTTTTAGGTGAATGAGGGTGGATAAAAACGAAAATTTATGTAAAATATATAAAAATTGGAAACTTTTCCAAAAATGCTTGCAATATTGATTTTTTTGTTGTATAATAATATTGGAAACTTTTCCAAATTTATATTTTTATGTAAAATTTAAACGAAAAACACAGTTTTTTAGAGAAAAAGGGGAAGTCATCTATGGCTAATTTATTATTAAGGCACGTTTACAAAATTTATCACGGCGTTGGCAAGGCAAAAAAGAATGCCAAGGGCGAGGCGAAAAAGAGAAGCGGTGATTTCGTTGCGGTTAAGGATTTCAATATGGAGATCAATGACGGCGAATTTATCGTGTTCGTTGGTCCCTCCGGCTGCGGTAAGTCAACAACTCTTCGTATGATTGCAGGTCTTGAGGAGATAAGCGGAGGCGAGCTTTATATCGACGGACGCTTGGTTAACGACGTTGACGCGAAGGACAGAGATATTGCAATGGTTTTTCAGAGCTACGCGCTTTATCCTCATCTTTCAGCTTATGACAATATTGCGTTCGGTCTTAAAATGCGCAAAATACCCGTTCCTAAGGTTGATAAAGACGGCAAAGAGGTTATTGCAATTGATGAAAAGAAAATTGCAAAAATCGAAAAGGATTTAAAAAAGCTTTATAAACAGAGAGATGCTTTGGTAAAGGATGTTGCAAGGTGTGAAGAAAAGGATCTTGCTTATTATACAGAAAAGCAGGCGCTCAATGAAAGGCATATTGCGGATACCGAAAAGGATCTCGAATATTATAAGAGCACTCCCGTTCAGTTGTATGATTACGTTCATATGACTAAGAAGGAGATTGACGAAAAGGTTAATTGGGCGGCGGAAATTCTCGGTATTGAGGAATTGCTTGATTCTAAGCCCTCGGAAATGTCGGGCGGTCAGCGTCAACGTATCGCGCTCGGACGCGCGATGGTGCGCGGACCGAAGGTTTTCCTTCTTGATGAGCCACTCTCAAACCTTGACGCGAAGCTCAGAACTGCGATGAGAGCGGAAATCGTTAAATTACATAATCAACTCAAGACAACCTTTATTTACGTTACTCACGACCAGATCGAAGCTATGACGATGGGTACGCGAATTGTTGTTATGAAGCTTGGCGTTATTCAGCAGATCGATACGCCCACGAATTTGTTTGATTATCCCGAAAACAAGTTTGTTGCGGGCTTTATCGGAACTCCGCAGATGAATTTCTTTGACGTTGATATCAAGCGTGTGGGCGATAAGCTTAATGTTAAATTCGTTGACGGACAGACGGTTGATTTTGCACTCTCGGAATTACGCACGATTGAAGCAAAATATCTTGACGGCAAGGTTCACAGCGTTTGCCTTGGCGTAAGAGGCGAGAATATCAAGATCGGCAACTCCGGAATTCAGGCGGAGCTTACTATCAAAGAGGTTCTTGGCAACACGACTCAGCTTTTCGTTCGCTTGACCGAAAAGGGAAATGATATTATCGTGAGTGTTCCCGAGAGAAACGATCTTATACCCGGAGATAAGGTGCATATTGAGTTTGCTCCTAAGTTTATTCATCTTTTTGATAAGGAAACAGAGCTTTCCATTATGTCAAGAGAATACGGTAATAAATAAATATGAAGAAATGGTTTAAATTTTTCTCTCTTAGCTTCTTCTCGCACAAGTGGGCGAAGGAGGGGGCAAGGAGGGGATACGGTAACTCATTTTTAGGGTTCATTCTTGCTTTGATTTTCTTGTGGGTGAGCTTTATTGGTGCAGAAATGCTGCCATTTTCCTCTAATTACAAGAATTCGCCCGATTTCAGAGAAAGTGTTTATTCCGTCTTTGCAAACGCGGACCTTGATTTGAGAATTGACGCGGAATTTGAAAACGGGGCTTTAAAGCTTATAAAGCACGGCGGTGAATTTGCCGAAGAGCTTTTGGTAAACACCTTTGAAAACGAACTTGACAGGCAAAATTATTCTAAAAACGGTTATCACGTTATCGTTGATACGCGGTCTGCGGATACGCTTGCGGAGTTTGAAGCTTATTGCATTTCAAACGACGGCAAGGAAATGGTGATTACATACGATGAATATCTTACGTTAAGTGAGGTTGCGCGGCTTAATTTTGATTTTAGATTAAGATACACGGGCAACGCACTTGAGTTGACTGACGAATTGGTTGGCTCTTACAAGCAGTATCTTGAGGGTACGAGCGAAGAAAACAGGCTTGAGGTTGAAAAGCTTGCAAGCGATCTTGACGATGGAGCCATCACGAAGGAAGAGTACGCAAGAGCGATTTATGAGCTTTATTTTGTGAATTATTATCCTGCGATAACTGATTACGAGGCGACATCAAAGGTTCCGCTTTTGAGAAATTATTACTATCATCAATATATTAAGGAAGGAAACGATAAATATCTCTTCGTTTTTGATGATTATATGGCGGGCTGCTTTGAAACGAAATCGGGCAGGCAGGTTGCATTCTACGGTTTTTATGATAATATGGAAAACGGCTCTTTGATAGTTGACGGTGCTTCGCAGGAAGAGGCAAAATCTTTGGTTGACGGATTTATGAAGGATTCGTATCGCGCGATTTGGATTTTGAACGTTTACGCATATGCGATGAACATCTTCTCGCTTATTCCGTTCATTGCGCTTATGCTTTTAGTGGCGGCTCTTCTTACTTATTCCGTATTGAAGCTGCGCTACGTTGACAGCATTACGTCCTTGGGCGGTATGTTTAAGATCGTTGGCTCGTTTGCGTCCGCCTCGGGTGTGATTGCTGCAATACTTACTGTGATGCTCGCATTTTTCGCTCCGCGTGAGATTGTCAACGTGTTGCCGTTGGTATTATTCTTTGCGGTGCTCGTTGTAAGGTCGGTAGCGTTTGCTATAAAAGAGAGCAAATTATATAAACAACAGTTAGAACAAGAAGAATCCGAATAGGAGGAATAGAATTGTTACTTTGCATTGGTGAAATTCTTGCCGATATGATTGGCGAGGAGAAAAACGGAATTACTACTTATGAAAGAAAAGCGGGCGGCGCGCCGTTCAACGTTGCCTGCGCCTTGCATAAATTCGGCGCGGACGTTAAGTTCGTCGGCAGCGTCGGTGACGACCTTATCGGTCAGTTCTTAATCAAATATGCCAAGGATTTCGGTATGGATACGGCATACATCCATAAAAACACGGAGCGCAACACAACTCTTGCGTTTGTTGAATTGAATGAGGAGGGGGACAGATCCTTCTGCTTCTACCGAAAAAATACGGCGGACTACTTTATGCCAAGGGTAAGCGATGAGCTTATAAAAATGGCAGACATCGTATGTATCGGCTCACTTATGTTGGCTGATGAAAAATGTGTAGAATACGCATTGGATATTATTGAGCGCGCGCATTCCCTTGGAAAAACGGTTGCGTTTGACGTAAACTACCGTACGGATATTTTCAGAGATAAGGAAAGCGCTGTCAGAACCTATAAAAAGCTATTGGCAATGTCGGATATTGTTAAATTTTCTGAGGATGAGGTTGAAATCTTTACAGAGGATTACGTGAACACCTTAACAGACAAGTTGGTTTTGATAACCTTGGGAAAGAACGGCAGCGAATGGAGATATAAGGGTGAAAAAGACAGAATGCCCTCCATTACGGTTAAGGCGGTTGACACCACGGGAGCGGGAGATGCGTTCTTTGCGGGAGCACTCTCACAGCTTGACAAAAACGTGGGCAAGCCCTTGACTAAGCAAGTGCTGAATGACTCGTTGAGCTTTGGTAACATTGCTGGTGCGCTGAACACCACGGGTCGAGGCGCTATCGATAATTTGCCCGATTTAGATACTATAAATAAATATCTTAGTAAATAAAGGGAAGGAGAAACAATGAAAAATCTTTTGAGAATTTTGAGCTTGGCGTTGGTTGCTGCTATGTGCTTTACGTTCGTTGCGTGCGCTGTTCCTAAGGCATCAACCTCGCTTACGGAAGACGGTGGTTTAAAAAAGGACGACGTTACGTTCTTTGATTCTACCGAAAACGAAACAACCGGTCAAACGGTTGCTATGGAAAGCAAGAGCGACAGCTTTACACTTTCGGAAACCACCTACGGAGCGGACGAAAAATTCGTTTACACCGCAACGGTTTCCTTTGCAAGCGGTGTTGCCGCAGGTCTTGCGTTTGGCGCGGAGGATGGCTCTCACTACTGGGTATTCAACGTGGACAGAGAGGCAAATCGCGTTAAATTGATTTACTTTACTGTTGAAGACGGTAAGGTTAGTGCAGTTGAGCTTTTGACCGACTATTTTATCGGTAACGATAAGATGACCGATAGCGAAAGACGATTGGTTGGCTCAAGAGTTGCTACCTTGGATAAGGTTCAGCTTAAGGTGATTATCACTCCCGAAAACGACGGTGTTTACGCAGAATTCTATGCGGACAATATTCGCAGATTCGGTATAGACAACACTATCGAGCTTAACTCCTTAGCATTGCTCCCCGAGGACGTAACCTACGGCGGTGGTAATATCGGATTTAACTGCTTTAATTCAAGGGTTGAATTTGCAGATATTTACTACGGAAAGAGCGATTATTCCTATTATACGGAATTATACCGTAACCAATATCATTTTTCACAGTATGCGCATTGGAACAATGACCCTAACGGCTTGGTTTACTACGACGGATATTATCATTTGTTCTATCAGCATCACCCCTACAGCAACTATTGGAGCGATATGTATTGGGGACACGCGAGAAGCGTTGACCTCGTTCATTGGGAGCTTCTTCCCATAGCTCTTTTCCCCGATGAGGATTGGGGCTCGGGCGTTGGCTATATGTGGTCGGGTACGGCTTATGAATACAGAAAAGGCGATAGCGCAGATGTTGATGCGCAGAATTGGTTCCCGAGCGGCAACGGTAACGGTCTTCTTGCCTTCTACACCCGTGACGGAGGAATGCAGGATCAGATGATTATGTCAAGTGACGACGGCGGTATTACCTGGACGAAGCGCAAGCTCATTCCTCAGGAAGCTGCGACGGGTGCTGACGGTATTTATCACAAGGTTGCTTGCCGTGACCCCAAGATTTTCCCCGTTGCAACCGATGAAAACGGCAAAACTACAGTTTGGGGTATGGCTGTTACAGGTCAGCAGGAAAACAGAGTTTGGTTCTTAAAATCGACCAACCTTTTGGATTGGTCCTATGCGGGTCAGTTCAATGCGGACGTTCCCGAATGTCCCGAGGTTGTTACTTTGACTGCGGACGACGGTGAAACCTACACGGTTATTTCATTGTCGGGCAGAGAATACATAGTTGGTAAGATGAATTACGACGGAAACAGCATCGTATTTACCGACAAGGACGGCGGTGCGATTGACAAGAGCGATTTCCAGAGAATGGATTTCGGTACCGATTCATACGCAACGCAGACCTTTAGCATCAGAGATAGCGAAAGCGGCTATTTCGGCAAGACGGTATCTATAAGCTGGTTTGCAGGTGTTCCTGCAGACACTGACAGCGGTATTTATGCTAATGCAAGAAAGGTTTGGAACGGTAGCGGTATGACTATCCCCGCCGTTTGGGGACTTGCAAGTGAGGGTGACGGTTATATTCTCACTCAGACGCCCATCGTTAAGGATAACGGTGCTTACGATAGGAGCAATGTTCTTACAATAAACGGACAGACTCTTGACGCATCAAGTGAAAATATTCTTGCTGACGTTAACACTCACATATTCGAAATGGCTTTGAGCATTGACAATCCTAACAACGCTCCCATTTCCATTAAGATTAACGTTAGTGACGATGAATACACGGAAATCGGTTGGAATGCCGAGGAGGGCTACTTCGTTGACAGAAGATATACCTCATCTGCAGGTCTTAACATCAAGGATTACCGTTTCAGATATACATCGGGCCCGAGAGGTTTCGGAACTCAGGATTTCTACGTCCTCTCCGACAACGGCGGTCTTGAGGTTTTCTGTGACGATTTCAAAATTCCTTTCTATTTGTTGACCTTGGCTTCTCCTTATTCTACAAAGGCAGAATTTAAGGTTGGCGGTGAAGTAACAGTTAACAGCCTAGAGCTTAATGAAATCGGAACAATCTGGCGCGATGAAGCGGCGTCAGAGGGTGAAACGGTTTTGTATATCAGTGACGATTCTGTTGAATTGGATACATCCCTTACAACAGAAGGATTGGTTACTGCTTATTCAACCTCGGGCGCAGAGATCACTTGGGAGTTGAAGGACGGTGCGGACAAGGTTTCCCTTGAAAGCACAACGGGTGGAGTTATCGTTAAGGCGTTGGCTCCCGGTAAAGCAACTCTTGCGGTTACCTGCGGAAATCAGAGAAGACTTATTGACGTTACGGTTCACACGGGCTTACCCGAAAGTGACATTGAATTCAGCGGCGACGGTATAATTTCGGGCTCTTGGATTGCAAACGGCTCAAATATCGTTGGTAACTCTCCCGCAGGCGACGGATATATTCTCTCAAGCGAGAGCGCTTCTAACTTCAATTGCTCGGTTTCCTTCTCACTTGAGGCGATTGCGGCTGCGTTCATCTTCAGAGCAAACGAGGATATGAGCGAATACATTATATTTAACTATGACAACAACGAAAAGATAGTTAAGATGTGGTCGCACAACGGTGAAATCGGCAGAGCAAGTGCCAATAACGTAAATCTTAACAACGTTGTTTTGAGAGTTGAGGCGGAGGGCACATCCGTTAAGGCATACATCAACGGCGCGCTCGCTATTGACGTTGTTTTGGGCGAAAACGAGCCGACCGAAGGTTTGTTTGGCTTGAACGTTTACTCCGGTAAGGCAACCTTTAAGTCTGTTGTGAACTTTAACGGTGAATACACCTATGACGGTACGGGCAGCTTGACTGTTGCGGGTGACTCAAATCAGGTGATTACCGCTCTCTACAACAAGACCTTGAATATTACTAAGGTTGACAGTGCGTTCTACACGAGCAACGGCAGAAATCTTGTGATCGATGCTTCGTATTTTGAGCTTTTGCCTATGGGCACTTACACGTTTAAGGCGGTTGGCGGCTCGAGTGCATACGAATTTACGGTTGACGTTACTGCAGTTACACAAACAACACTCAAGAATATGATTATTCAGAAGGGCTGCAACGCGGTTATCTATTTGGGTAACGTTGAGGTTAACACGGTTACGCTTAACGGCACAGCTCTTACAAGTGAGCAATACGTTATTAAGGATTATATGCTGACCCTTAACGCAGAGCTCTTGACTGAAGATATTAACGAGGTTGTTATTAACGGTGAGCACAAGGTTACCGTTACATTGGTTAAATAATCAGCATTTATTAATTAAGTAGGTATAAAATTTGGAAACAACTATTAAAGACGTAGCAAAATATGCAGGAGTTGGGGTAGGTACTGTTTCAAGAGTTATTAATAACGAAAAGGCAGTTGGTGAAAAAACCAGAAAAAAGGTGCTTGAGGCGATGAAGGCGCTCAACTATTCGCGAAACAATATGGCGTTTAAGCTGAGAAAGAACGAAACTCGCATTATCGCGCTTTTAGTACCAATTATTAACCACCCCTTCTTTGCAAAGCTGGCGTATTACGTTGAGGACGAGGCGGGGAAGTTTGGATATTCCGTGATTTTGGTATCCTCTCAGCAAAGAGTTGAAAAGGAAACTGAAATTATTACGAAAATTATGCATAGAGAGGTCGACGGAGCGGTTTTCGTTACTCACTATATGCACGAGGAAGAGGATCTTAACAAATGCCCCATAGTTTCTATCGACAGAACGTTCGGTGATAACATTCCTTACGTTACCAGCGACAATTATGATGCCACAAAAAAGGCATTGAAGTATATGATAGAACGCGGCGCTAAAAGGGTTGGATTTATCGGTTCAAAGCCCTTAGTAAATTCGGAGGTTCTTGAAAGAGAGAGAGCATACCTTGACGTGATGGCGGAATACAATATGCCAATTTGTATGGTCAACGAGGTTATGCAGCACGGGGATGAAAAGGTCGTGGTTGCGGATTTCTTAGAAAAATATGCGGACGTTGACGGAGTTTTCGTCTCGGGCTACACGCTTTCGCAGGTTTTCTATGAGGCGGCTATCAAGCTTGGCAGAAAAATCCCCGATGACCTTCAGATAGTTTCTTACGACGGTATTTTCAAGCAATGGAGTATGAGCAATATGACGAGTGTTGAGCAGCCCATTGAGGAAATGGCAAGAGAGGTTGTCAGATTGCTTATCAAGAAAATACATAATGAAGAAACATCGCAAAGAACGGTTCTTAATACACAGTTTGTGCTTGGTGCAACAACAAAATAAAAAGAATAAAGAAAAAAGAATAAATAATAAATAAAAAATGGCAAAAAAGCCGTAAAAGGAGAAAATCATGAAAAAATTATTAGCTTCAATCATTGCATTTATGCTTGTTGTTATGACGATGTTTAGTATTGTCGCTTGTGGTGGCGGCGGTGAAGGCAACGGAGAAAAGGAAGTTGACAAGGACGGTAACACCATTGTTAAGATTATGTTCCACGTTGACAAGTCCTCAACCGAGGGTCAGGCATACCAGAAGAGAATTGATGCGTTCAACGCGGCATACAAGGACAAGGGTATCAAGGCGCAGGCGATCTTCAAGGCGCGCAGCGCAGGTGCTTCCGGTTATGAAACAGAGCTTTTGAACAATCAGCTTGAGGGGACTCTTGCAGACATCATCACGTTCGACGCTCCCAACACCGCGGCTTACGCGAAATCCGGCTTGCTTTATGATATTAGCTCTTTGATTTCTGCAGAAGAGCAGAACAACTTCTATTCACTTAACAAATACGAAGGCAAATTGTATGGCTTGCCCATTCAGGAATCCAGCGCTGGCTTCTATTACAACAAGAAGATCTTCCGCGATGCAGGTATTGACGTTAGCGCATACACCGCAGACAACCCTTGGACATTTGAACAGTTTAAGGATGTTTGCGCTAAATTGAAGGCGCACGGTGTTACTGCAGTTGATATGCGTCTTGACGCAACGAAGGACGAAACCGCTCCTTATTTGCTCTATCCCTTTATTTACGCGGCAGGCGGTAGCTTCGTTTCCGATGACGGCTACACTGCAACAGGCTACTACAACTCCACAGCAACCGCTAAGGGCTTCCAGTTCATTAAGGATTTGATCTCCGAGGGCTACACATCTTACGCAATCGGCGCAACCGATTTCTTTACGGGCAGGGTTGGTATGTATTTGTCATCCGGTTGGACTATCCCCGATCTTGACAACAAGTACAGAGAGTATTTCGCTTCCCGTGACGACTGGGGACTTTTGCCCTATCCTAAGGACGTTGTTGCGGCAAGTGCAACGGGTAGCTGGTCATACGCTATCACAAACAACCACCACTCAGACAAGACAGCTACAGTTGAGCTTCTTAAATGGATGGCGTCGGCAGAAAGCTCAAAGGCAATTACCGATGCAACGGGTATGATCCCCGCGCGCAGAGATGCGGAAACAAATTACGCAGTTGGTTCTCCCGAATACACGTTGCTCAAGCAGCTTGAGCTCAGCGGTAAGGAGCGTCCTGCAACTGTTGCTTACCCCACGTTCTCAACAACATTTAACCAGATTATTTCTGCTCTTGACAACAGTGACGTTGCTTCACTCTTGAATTCGGCAACAAATACCTTGCAAACTGAAATGGATAGATTGAAAAATCTCAAATAATATTTTAAGTAAAAAGAGGTAAAGAAAAAATGCTTAAAACCTCATTGATTATTTTGGTATTATTCGTATTGGCTTTCGGTGGCTTCGTTGCTTATGACTTAGCCACCGCAAGAAAGCGCAGGGAAGTATATCGCGTTAAATCTACGGCCACGGCATATCTTATGCTTTTGCCTGCGGTTGCTCTTGCATTCTTGTTTATACTTTTGCCCATTCTTTATTCCCTGGGCTATGCCTTTACGGATTATTACCTTCTTAGACCGAACGACATTAATTTTATACAGCTTCAAAACTTTAAGGACTTTTTCGCCGAACTTTCCACGAAGGGAACTCTTTATAATGCGATAAAGAACACACTCACCTTCGTTGTGGGCGTTGTTCCTTTACAAATTGGTCTTGCGCTTTTGCTCGCTCTCTTTGTAAACCGACAGGGTATTGGAAGTAAAATTTTCAAGGTCTGCTTCTTTGCTCCCGTTGTTATTTCGCTTTCGGTTACTGCTTTTCTTTGGGAACAGATTTTAGCACCCGGTCCTAACGGACTATTGAACTCAATAATCGGTATGTTCGGAATGGCGCCGCACGATTGGTTGCGCGATCCGAAAACCGCAATGCCTTGCATTATAGTGCTCAGTGCTTGGCAGGGCTGCGGCTACCAGATGTTGATTTTCTTATCGGGTCTTTCAAATATCAGAAAGGATCTTTATGAAGCGGCTGCCCTTGACGGAGCGAACTGGTGGCGTAAATTCTGGCTCGTTACTTGGGTTGGATTGCGTTCAACGTTTGTTTACATACTTATAACCGTTTTTATCGGCGCTTGCAGAATTTTGACTCAGCCAATGCTTATGACGGGTTATATGGACCACACGGTAACTCTTTCCTACTATATGTATAACAAGGGCTACACGGAGCGTTGGGTTGGTTATTCATCGGCAGTTGCCTTGCTTATGACCATATTTATCGGTGGCATAACCCTTATTCAGAGAAGAATTTTCAGGGAGGACAAGTGATATGGACGGACGTTTAACTAAAGATTTACCAAACTTCAGACCTAACAAGGCCCCCGTGAAGAAAACCGTTAAAGAGATTATCTATCATATCGTGGGTATTATATTATCCTTGATTTTCCTGTTTCCCATAATTTATATGTTAGCTACCTCGACAAAAAGCGAGTCCGCATATGCTATGGGAGTTGGAACATTGAATATGTTTTTGCCTGATTTTGCAAATTTGGGCACTGCATTTGAAAACTACAAAAGCGTTTTGCTGAATTACGATATTTGGAAATACGCTTTGAACAGCTTTATATACGCCGCAATCGTTATCGTGCTTAATATCTTGATAAACGGTCTTGCGGGTTACGTTATGGCAAAGCTTCGCTTCCCAGGAAAAAGACTTTTATCATTCTTGATTATTTTCTTGATAGTAGTGCCCGTTGAAACCTCGATTATTCCGCTTTATTCTATAGTTAAGATTATGCTTGGATTAAAGCAGGAAATGTCGGTTATCGGCGTTATTTTACCTGCAGCGATAAGCATATTTAACATATTCTTATTTATGCAGTTCTTTCAAGGTATTCCAAAGGATTATGAGGAAGCCGCTCGTATTGACGGTGCAAACACGATGGGCGTGTTTTTGAAGGTTATTATGCCTCTCTCAAAGCCCATTATCGCAACGGTTGCGGTATTCTGCTTCATAGGCGTTTGGAACGATTACCTTTGGCCTTCAATGATTTTACCTTCTGCTAATGACGGTAGCTGGCCGCTGCTTCCAATTCAAACTGCTCTTATTTCAATCAAGAGCATTGAGGGCATTACAACGGGTGAAATCATGGCTTCGCTTGTTATTACAAGCATACCCATTTTCGTAATTTACGTTGCGGCACAAAAATACATTGTAAAGGGCTTCGGTACTGCCGGGCTCAAAATGTGAGGAATTATGAGATTTACAAGATTTATTGCTTTATTTATAGTTTTGGTGACATTGGTCAGCGCAATTTCGAGCTGTAAGATCAACCCAAACAATAATAACACAAATAAAAATGAAGAAAGCAGTCTTGCGCTGCATTATTCGTTTGATGAGCCGACGGGCAATCTTGCTAAGGAATCCGTTAGCGGCAAGGATTATAAGATTAACTACGTTTTCAATGAGGAAAATGCTGCTGATCTTTTCAAGGAGCCGAACGATCCCTTAAAGAGAACCGGTGTTAAGGGCAACGCCTTATATATGGACGGCTTCTCAAACGAGATTGTTAACAGGGACTTTGAAACACCCGACTCTGCAATTACTATGTCCGCTTGGGTTGCTCCAAGAGTTTTTGAGAATATAGTGCAGTATGACGGCAATTCTGCTGCGGCAGGGCACACGCGTATGACGTCAATCATCAACAAGGGTGATATTGAAATGGGCGAGGGCTTCTTGCTCGGTTACGGACGTCTTGGCCTTTGGGGCATTCAGCTTGCTCTTCACAACGAGGAAACGGGCGAGGATTTCGTGGTTGGCTTCTATGACCCCATCAACGCGCTTCCTCTTTACGAGTGGTCACACGTTGCCGTTACCTTTGACGGTGAAACAGGTTATATTGCCTTGTTCTATAACGGTGAGAAATCATACGAGGCGTACATCCCCGAGCTTGTTTCCACGTACATTATTTATACGGAGGAGCCCTTGCGTATCGGCTCTTACGTTAGCCCCCAGATTGAATTCGGTATTGACAGACAGATGATTTCGGGTCTTCTTGACGAGGTTTCTATCTATTCATCATCCTTGACACCGAAGGAAATTACTGAAATTTATAACGATACGGATACAGCGGACGGTCATCCCTATCTCGATTGGAATGACATCGCGCTCGACCCCTCGGTTTACGAGGGCGACCGCTACCGTCCTCAGTATCACGCATTACCCCCTGCGGTTTGGATGAATGAGCCACATTCACCCTTCTACTACAAGGGAATGTATCACGTTTTCTATCAGCACAATCCCGCAGGTCCTTATTGGTCGCAGATCCGTTGGGCGCACATCGTTAGTACGGATATGGTGCATTGGGAATACGTTAAGGATGCGGTTGTTCCCACAAAGGACATTTGTCCCGAGGGTATTTGGACGGGCGGCGCTTGCATAGGTCCTGACGGTACACCCTGGCTTGCAATTACGGCGGGCACGAATTTATACGGTAACGCAAACCACGGCGGACAGAACGTTGCGTTTGCACACGCGGCAGACCCAGACGATCCCTATCTCGTTGAGTGGGTTGTTGAGGATAAGCTCGTTATTACTCAGCCCAACGATAACACGCAGGGCGAAAGAGAGCAGTTCCGTGACCCATTCGTTTGGTATGACGACGGAACTTACTATATGATGGTTTCAACCTCCATCCCCGGCGCGGGCGGCTCGGCGGTTATTTACACCTCTGAGGATATGAGAGAATGGGAACATCGCGGTTATCTTTATCAATGTGATTATAATTTGTATCCTGAACAGGGTGCGCATTGGGAGTGCGTTGTAATGCTTCCCATCAGCACTAAGGATGGCTCTCAAACGAAGTACATTTTGTTTGACTGTCCTCAGTATACGGTTGACGGCTATACCGTTGAATGCTACTATTGGATTGGTACGTTTGACAATGAAACCTGCAGATTTATTGCAGATGATGACAAGCCCAAGCTCTTTGACTTAGGACGCGGTGTTTACACGGGTCAGAACGGCTACTGCTTCTTGACCGAGGAGGACATTGCGGCAGGTAAGACGAGCTACGAAGAGGGTAGAACGGTTATTTACGCTATTGCTCAGGGTAAGGACGCAGGTACTGCGCAGAACTACGATGCAGGTTGGGCACACAACTTTGCAATTCCGCTCGAATTGTGGCTTTCAGACGATGGAACCGAGGTTATCCGTGAGCCCATCAAGGAAATTGAAAGCTTGAGAGAGGAAACCTTATATGAATACAGCGGTGAAGGAAAGACTGCTGAAGAAATTAATAATGAAATTTCAAATATTCGCGGCGATTTGTTGGAAATCAGAGCTACTATTGAGCTTGATCCCTCAAGCCCCGAGTATTCTGCCGGCTTATATTTGAGATATAATCCCAACGTTGTTGACGGAAAGACTGAAAGAACGGGAATTATGTTCACCAATAACGGCGTTTATATTGAAAGAAATCAATCCTCGTTGCTTGATTACGTCAGCAAGCAGCCAAGCCACACATGGAACAGAGTTAAGAACACATACGAGATCACCATCTTGCTTGACCGTTCGATGCTTGAGGTTTACGTTGACGGAGTTATCAGCTTTACAACGAGAATTTATCCCAAATACGGAAATTCCGATTATTTGAGAATTTTTGACAACAATGCAAACATTAAATTTACCGAATTGACAATTTACCGTATGGGCAGCGCTTACAGCGATACAGTAACACCTCCTTACTACGGTAATATGGGCAATTTGGGAGAATAAGGAGGTTTATATGCGTAAAAATATGATAAGAATTTTAAGTGTTTTATGCGTGATATTTTTGTGCGTTGGCTTGACTGCCTGCATAAGACCTAAACCTCAACAAAGCAATACTGAAATCAAGCCCTTGATTAACGGCGGATTTGAATCCGCCGATCTCTCGGGCTGGACAGTTGAATACGGAGATGCCTTCAACGACGATTGCGTTTCCTCTAAAAAGACGTTTATGTTTGAAAATGACTCTAACAACAATGTTTTGTCCATTAACCAAACGGGTAACTGGTATCTTACGGGTAAGGGTTACCACGGCAAGTATTCGGGCGCAAGAACGGGTGCTATTCGCTCAAATAATTTTACTCTTACCGATGACGGTATGATTACCTTGAAATTGGCGGGCGGTGCATTGACAGTTGGCAAGGGCACGGGCGCTCCCGAAAAGGCAAGAGAAAAGATCTGTTACGTTGGTTTTTATCTTGCAGAGAACGATAAGCTCATTGCTATGCAGACGAATGAATATTTCCACGAGCATACCGAGGAATATATCATTCCCGACAGATACGCGGCAGGCGTTTACAACACCGATAACTTCTATCAGTACACGGTGGATTTGTCTGAATATGCAAATCAGGAAATTTACATTCGAATAGTTGACAACGATGAGAGCTATTATTACGGCTACATCGCGGTTGACGATATTCGAGTTGGTTATTACGGCGATCCTCAGGCAGAGGGCGTATTCTTCACAAAGGTTACGGATTACGAAACCGATGCAACGGCTCCTTCGATTTACGAGATAGCAAACGGCGGCTTTGAGCTTGGCTCACTTGCCGGCTGGACCATCGTTGAGGGTGAAGCATTCTCTAACGAGGGTGTTAACACCGAGAGTGTTTGGTGGAATGAAAACATCACCTATTCACGCGACGGTAATTACCATTACGGCAAATATAATCCCACGGCAACGGGTGTTCTTCGCTCCTCCGAATTCGTTTTGGGCGGCTCGGGATACGTTTCCTACAAGCTTGGCGGTTGCTCAGACAACACCAAAACCTATATCAGATTTATGGTGAAGCAGGGCGACAGCGCCATTGAGGTTGCGAGATATTCCAACTTCAAGTATTGGAATTATCAGTTCCCATACGTTCAAAACGGTATGCGCCTTTTGAATATGGTGCAGTACTATGCAGACCTTTCTAAATACGTTGGTGAAACGATGTATATTGAGGTTATTGATATGAACGATTCCTCCGACGAGCTCGGTTGCATCGTTTTGGACAGCGTTCAGACCTATTGGGAGGAAAAGCCCAATTGGATCGATAGCGAATCCTTCCTTGCAAAATACGAATCCGACATTATGCCCGATAGCGAATATCAGGTTACAAACGGCGGCTTTGAAACGGGCGACCTTACGGGTTGGACGATTGACGGTGACAAGATTGGTATCGTAACGAATGCTGCAGGTTGGTGGGGTGCGAACTTCCCATACAACAAGAAGGGTAGCTGGTTGTTCTCCGGTATCGTTAACGAGGGCGCGGGCGTGCTTGAGTCCCATAAGGGAACTTTGACAAGCTCCGCGTTTACGGTTGGCGGCTCGGGTTACATTACGTTTATGTTTGGCGGCGGCGGAAATCCCTTGCAATGCTATATTTCCATTATTGACGCGGAAACGGGCGAGGAGCTTGTTCGCTACGCTAACAGATTGTTCAACGACAGAGGAACTGACATACTCAACCACGGAAGCAACCTTGCAAATATGGTTTGGTATAAGGCGGACCTTTCGGAATTTATGGGCAGAAGCCTAAAGATTCAGGTGGTTGACAATTCCACAAACAACTGGGGTCTTGTTACGGTTGACAGCTTCGTGACCTACTATAAGGATGCATCCCTCGTTCCCGAAAAGGCAAACTTGGCAGTTGATATTAAGCCGGGTCCTGCATCCGATACAATTCTTGGTGAAAACGATCCTTATCAGGTTCTTAACGGCGACTTTGAAACAGGTGATTTGACTGGCTGGACACTTGACGGTGCAATCGGCTACGTTTCGGGTCAGGATGTTTTCTGGAAGAATGCAGATAAGCTTTATAACAAGGATGGAATGTATTTGTTCTCAGGCGTTGAGGACGTTAACGGCTGGATGGAGGGGGCTCACGGTACTCTTACAAGCTCGACGTTCATTATCGGCGGCTGCGGTTACATAACCTTTAAGCTCGGCGGCGGCTACAACCCCGAATGCTATATTGAAATCGTTGACGCAGACACGGAAACTGTTATTGCAAAATATCATAACGATTATGCGGACAACAATGAGGGACGTATGTTCCAGTTCAAAGCCGATTTGACCGAATATATGGGCAGAGAAGTTTACATTCGCGTTGTTGACAACGCACATGAGGCGTGGGGCTGCTTGGCAGTTGACAGCTTCATTACGTATTATGAATCTGTTGCGGATATGCCCGAGGCAGAGCTCATTGAAAACAAACTTAAATAATACCTTGCAGGGCAGGGATTATTAATACATTAGCGATTCTAATAAACAACAAATTAGGAGGCAAAAAATGAAAGCTTTATTCAAAAACAGTATAATCGCGATTTTGCTCGTGGTTATTATCGCACTTGCGGTTGTTGGCTGTGAATTTGGCGTTGAAGATACAACCCATACTCACCAATACACCGAGGAAACAACAAAAGCACCCTCTTGCGAAGAAAAGGGTGAAAAAACCTTCACTTGCTCTTGCGGTGACACTTATACCGAAGAAATCGACGCTCTTTCTCACACAGAGGTGGTTGATGAAGCGGTAGCACCCACTTGCGAAAATGCAGGTCTTACAGAGGGTAAGCACTGTTCCGTTTGCGGCGAGGTTCTCGTTGCTCAGGAAACAGTTGCGGCACTCGGACACGATTATGAGGGCGTTGTTACAACAGAGCCCACTTGTACCGAAAACGGTGTTAAGCTATTCGCTTGCTCTTGCGGTGATGCTTACACAGAAGTCCTTGATGCTACAGGACACGCAGATGAAAACAAGGATCACGCTTGTGACAATGGATGTGACGTTCCTCAGGGAACACACGCAGAGCAGGAAAATGCACACGCTTGTGCATACTGCGGAAAAGCAGCGGGCGAATGTAGAGATACTGATAACAATCATAATTGTGACGTTTGCGGTGCAACACTTTCAAATTGCCAGGCAGGTGACCCCGTTGTTGAAAATGCAACGTCCGCAACCTGCGGTGAAGCAGGAAGCTACGACGAAGTAGTTTACTGTACGGTATGCGGTGCTGAGCTTAATCGCACGCATAAAACCGTTGATGCTCTTCCTCACAGCTATAAGGTGACAAGCACAACGGAAGCTACTTGTGAAGCAGCGGGCTCTAAGACTTCTACTTGTGAAGCTTGCGGCGACACAAAAACAGAAGCAATCGCGGCTCTCGGACATAATGAAATTACAGTTGAGGCGAAAGCTCCCACTTGTACTGACAAGGGTTGGGATGCATACGTAAAATGCTCAAGATGTGATTATACAACTTACGTTGAAAAGGGGGCTCTTGGACATAGCTATAATTCGGTTGTAACTGCTCCCACTTGTACTGAAGGCGGTTACACAACATTCACTTGCTCAGGCTGCGGTAAATCCTATACGGGTGACGTAACTGCGGCAACAGGTCATACAGAAACTGCAGTAGTAACCTCTCCCGACTGTGTAAACGGCGGTTATACAACTTACACATGTACTTCTTGCGGTGCAACACGCACGGGTGATGAAACAGCTCCTAAGGGACATACTGAAGAAGTAGTTGCGGGCAAGGCGGCAACTTGCTTGGAAGCAGGTCTTACAGACGGTAAGAAGTGCTCTGCTTGTGGCGAAACACTTGTAGCGCAGGAAGAAATTCCCGCTGCAGGACACGATTATGACGTATCCGTTAAGGATGCTACTTGTACAACAGAAGGTCTTAAGACATTCTCGTGCAAGAACTGTGATGATGGATACACAGAAGTAATTCCCGCTGCAGGTAACCATAGCTTTGCTGACGGTTACGTTTGCGGTAACTGTGGATTTGACAGCTCTGCTTACAGACTCCCCAACGGCGGATTTGAAAACGGTCTTGAGGGCTGGACAGTTGTTGGTAATATCGGTGGCGTAAGCTCCGATAGAACATATTGGAATGAAGGCATTGAATTTGGTATGGATGGAGATAAGATGTTCTCCGCATACGCACCCGACGCACTTGAGAGTGCAGTTGGTACATTGACAAGCTCAACCTTCGTAGTTGGTGGCTCCGGCTTTGTAACCTTCAAGGTTGGCGCTATGAGAGATGAAAACTACGTTTACGTTGACGTTGTTGATGCAGAAACAAAGCAGATTCTTGCTCGTTACTACAACGGCTTGTGGTCTGATGCAGATCTTGGCGGATGCAAGCTCGTTGCTTACAAGGCAGACCTCTCAGCATTTATGGGCAAGGAAGTATTCTTCCGCATCAGCGATAACGCAGACAGCGGCTACGGATTGTTCTTCGCTGATAGCTTTGAAACATATTACGATAGCGAGCCCGAGGGCTTCAATGCTGCAACTCCCGTAAGCTATGCAGTTTCCGGAACTATCTATGACGTATTCAACGGTAGCTTCGAAATGGGCAATGTTCAGGGTTGGTGGAACAACGGCGAAATCGGTGTTGTTACTAACGCAAGCGGTTATTGGGGCGACAACATTCCTTATGAAAAGGTTGGCGATTTCCTCTTTACCGGTGTTGAAAGCTTTGGTGCAGACACAATGAGAGAGGGCAATAAGGGTTCTCTTACAAGCTCCGCGTTTGTTATCGGCGGAACGGGTTGGATCTCCTTCAAGCTCGGTGGCGGCGGACACGAATTGTGCTACGTTCAGGTAATTGACGCAGTTACAGGCGAGGTTCTTGCAAGATACCATCAGCAGGCACAGAGAGATGCTATCCTTATTCAGTACGTTGCAGACCTTTCCGCTTACATCGGCAGAACCGCAAGAATTCAGGTTATTGACCAGGCAGAAAGCGGTTGGGGATGCGTATCCTTTGACCACGTTGTAACATATTATCCTGAAGGCACGGCATTGCCCGAAGGTATTACTGCAAACGATATCAAGGTTGTACCCAATTACACAATTGAAAACGGTAGCTTTGAAAACGGTCTTGACGGTTGGCATATGAACATCTGGGAAGCAGGTGTACACAACACACTCGGTTGGGTAGAAAGCTCCGAGCACGATGCGGGCTGGTACACAAAGAACGACGATAGAAAAGACGGCAACAATTTGTTCACATTCTGCAGACCCGACGGTACAAACTGCGAAAACACAAAGGGTGAGCTTGTAAGCTCTACGTTCACTCTTAAGCAGAACGCTTACGTATCCTTCAGATTCGGTGGCGCAGGCACACGTGAGGTTCGTATTGAGCTTGTTAAGACGGACGGAACTGTAATCGCAAGATTCTACAATGAAGCTGCAGGCAAGGTTAATACAGAAATGTATGCTTACTTCTATCAGTACACAGGTGAAGAAACAGAATGCTTCTTCAGAGTGGTTGACGATTCCGTTTCTAACTACGGTTGCTTCGTAGTTGACGATTTCAGAGTGAATCTTGAAAGCGCACCCGAAGGATTTATTGCTGCAATTCAATAATTTAACAAAAAATTCTATTAATTAAACCAAGTCCCCCGCTCAAGCGGGCGGGGGCAAAAAGCGAGATACTTATATGACTATTACTAAAATTAAAGAACCTTTTTTTCACGTTACGGGCGAGAGAGGTTGGATAAACGACCCGAATGGGTTGATATACTATAAGGGTCAATATCACGCGTTTTTCCAGTATTACCCGAATGATACCAAGTGGGGACCGATGCATTGGGGACACGTTGTCAGCGATGACCTTACGAATTGGAAATATCTCCCCGTTGCTCTGGCTCCCGGTGACGAATGTGACAAAAACGGTTGTTTTTCGGGCAGTGCTATCGTGCACGGCGGGAAGCTTTGGCTTATGTACACCGGATTTATTGAAAATGAGGGCGGCGAAAGCATTCGTCAAATTCAATGCCTTGCAGAGAGTGACGATGGAGTAACCTTTAAAAAGCACGGTGTTGTTATCGGTGAAGATCTTTTGCCCGACGGCTATGCGCCCTGCGATTTCCGTGACCCGAAGGTTTGGCTTCACGATGGCTATTTTTGGTGCATTACTGCGGCAAGAAAAATCGAGGGCAGGGGACGAATTCTTTTATTTAAATCAAAGGATTTATTTAATTGGGAGTTCGTTAACGATCTTTTCGGCAAGGACTCGGCGGGCACGATGATAGAGTGTCCCGATTACAATGAAGAATTGGGTTATTTGCTCTTTTGCGAGCAATTTCAGCCAAGTGAAAACAAGGAGCATCTCAACGTGCATACTTGCCGCTGGTGTGTTGGAAGAATTGATTATTCAACGGGCACCTTTAAAGAGGAAACACGCGGAATAGTTGATTACGGCTTTGATATGTATGCGCCGCAGACCTTTGCAGGCAAGCCCGTTTTTATGGGGTGGCTCAATATGTGGGATAGAAACGTTCCCTCTGCAAAATACGGCTTTGCGGGTATGCTCACCGTTCCGAGAAGGGTGCTTGTTGAGAATGGCAGATTGTGTCAGGAGCCCGTTGTAAATTGTGGCGAAGTATATAAAGCTACCGTGTCTGACAGGCTTGAGGACAAGGTCACAAAGGGTGTTATTACCGTGAAGGCAACAAATCTTGAAGGCTTTGAGCTTAAAATGCGTTCTAACGGCGATAATTACACTTCGTTTGTGTTATGCGATGGAGAATGGGTGTTTGACCGTTCCAAATCGGGCGAAGCTATTGTCGGCGTGGAAAAGGACGAGGATTCCTTGAAGGGTATAAGACGTATGCCGTATTCCAATGAACAGGAAGCTACGATAACTATTGTTATGGACGAATTTTCCGTTGAGATTTTTGAAGGCGGAAGAGCGTTGTCATCAACGATTTATCCTCCCTTTGATGCAAATCGCTTGGAGCTTACCGTTAAGGCGGCTGCTTGCGAATACGCGAGAGCGGATATTACATTAAACAAATAATCTAAGACATTTTGGAGAAAAAATCCAAAATGTCTTTTTGATCTTACGGTTTTATTTGAAAAATTGAAATTTGTTAAAAATTTTACAAAGATTAATTGAAAAATATATTGAAAAATGTAAAGTTTTGTGATATAATATATCGGAATGCGACAAAGCGCAATGAATTAAGTAAAATCAATGATAGATTGGAGAATAATATGTCTGAAATTAAAAGAATTGGCGTTTTGACCGGCGGCGGAGATTGCTCGGGTCTTAACGCGGTTGTTAGAGCCGTAACTCTTACTGCTATTAACAAATACGGTTGTGAGGTTATCGGATTCAAAAAGGGTTATGCCGGATTGTATGCAAACAACTATATGGAGCTTACTGCCGAGAATACTGCAAACATCTTGAATCAGGGTGGAACAATTCTTAAAAACTCAAACAAGGACAACCTTTTTAACTACGCTTATCGTGATGAAAACGGAAATATTCAGCACAAGGACGTTAGTGACGTTGCTATTCAGAATCTTAAGGATCTTCACATCGATGCTCTCGTTGTTATCGGCGGTGACGGTACTCTTACAAGTGCGCGTGACTTTGCAAGAAAGGGTGTTCGCGTTATCGGTGTTCCCAAAACGATTGACAACGACGTTTCCTATGCAGATATTACGTTTGGATTTACAACTGCTCTCGGTGTAATTTGTAATGCGGTTGACAGAGTCAGAACAACTGCTTTCTCACACGATAGAGTTCAAATCCTTGAGGTTATGGGCAGAAACTGCGGTTGGCTCGCGCTTGAGGGCGGTCTTTCCGGCGGCGCGGATATTATCCTTTTGCCCGAGATTCCCTATGACGTTAACAAAATTGCCGAGGTTATTAAAAACCGCGATGCAAAGGGACTTTATGATACTGTAATCGTTGTTTCCGAAGGCGCTAAGCCCAAGGACGGCGACGTTGTTATCAAGAAGATCGTTGCCGACAGTGCGGATACTGTTCGTCTTGGCGGTGTTGGTGATCAGCTTGCTTCTCAGCTTGAAGCCTTGCTTGGTGGCAAAGAGGTTCGTGCTACAAATATCGGTCATACTCAGCGCGGTGGTGAAACCTGCCAGTACGATAGAAGCCTTTGTACAAAGCTTGGTTCTCTTGCTGTAGATGCTCTTTTTGAGGGCAAGAGCGGTGAAATGGTTACTATTTATAATGCAACACCTCAAACTGTTTCTCTTGAAAAGGTACTTGGAAGCGGTGCTACCGGTGAAACGAGTAAGGGCGGCAGCCATAACGTTGATCCTAACGGCTTCGTTGTTAAAACTGCGCGCAACACGGGTATTTCATTTGGTGACTAATTAATGAAAGTGAATAGAAAAGGGGTTAAGTGAATGCTTAGTCCCTTTTGCTATGCCTTTTATTATAAAGAATACGCAAGGAGTATTTAAATTGCGAAAATTTATTGACTTTAAAAATATATTGTGATATAATACTATAGATATATAGAAAAAAGGAGATTATGGTATGATGCTTGTGTTCAAAAATGCAAAAATGTATGAAGACGGTAAGATGATTACTCGTAATGTTTCTTTTGACGGTGTTGCTCTCTCCACTTTTGAGGGGGATGTTTCCCGTTTTGACGAAAGTTCTATTGTTATTGATAATATTGCTATTTTTCCCGGCTTTTGTGATGTACACGTACATCTGCGAGAGCCGGGCTTTTCTTATAAGGAAACAATAAAGAGTGGTACGCTTGCCGCGGCTCGCGGTGGATATACTGCGGTTTGCTCGATGCCAAACCTCAATCCCGTGCCCGATTCAAAGGAGCATTTGGAAGCCCAGCTTGAAATAATCAGGCGCGATGCGTGTATCTCCGTTCATCCTTACGGCTCTATCACCGTTGGAGAGCAGGGAGAAATGCTTTCCGATATGGAGGGAATGGCAGATAATATTATTGCTTTTTCCGACGACGGCAGAGGCGTACAGAGTGAGGAAATGATGATTTCCGCTATGCAAAAAGCAAGGAGCTTAGGTAAGATGATTGTTGCACATTGCGAGGATAATTCGCTTTTGCGCGGCGGATACATACACGATGGTGAATATGCGCGCGCGCACGGTCACAGGGGCATTTGCTCGGAAAGTGAGTGGGGGCAGATAGCACGCGATCTTGAGCTTGCGAAAAAGACGGGAGTGGCTTATCACGTTTGCCATATTTCCACGAAGGAGAGCGTTGACGTTATACGCAGGGCGAAGGCAAGCGGTGTTGACGTGACCGCGGAAACGGGACCGCACTATATTTTGCTTGACGATTCGTGCTTGGAAGAGGACGGGCGCTTTAAAATGAATCCTCCGCTTCGCTCAAAGGATGACAGAGAGGCGATACTCGGTGGTATTTTTGACGGCACTATTGATATGATTGCCACAGACCACGCGCCGCACTCCGCAGAGGAAAAGGGCAGGGGGCTTGAAAAAAGCGCGATGGGGGTTGTCGGTATTGAAACTGCCTTTCCCTTGCTTTACACTCATCTTGTAAGGACGGGGAAGCTCACGCTTGAGCGACTTGTAGAGCTGATGTCGGTAAATCCGAGAAGGAGATTTAATATTAACGATGACGTTGGATTTACCGTTTTTGATCTTAATGCGGAATATAGCATTGATCCATCGGAATTCTTATCAAAGGGTAAAAGCACTCCCTTTGAAGGAGAAAGCGTGCTTGGAAGATGCCTTTTGACAGTTTATAACGGAAAAATAGTTTATTGTGACATAAAGGGCTTTGAGGAGGAGAAGAAAAATGGCGAAAAGAACTGATTTAAAGAAGATTATGATTATTGGCTCGGGTCCCATAGTTATCGGTCAAGCGGCAGAGTTTGACTATGCGGGAACGCAGGCGTGTCTTGCGCTTAAAGAAGAGGGTTACAAGGTTGTGCTTGTGAACTCCAATCCCGCAACGATTATGACGGACACCTCGATTGCGGACAAGGTTTATATGGAGCCCTTGACACTTGAATATGTTGCGAAGATACTCAGATATGAGCGCCCCGATGCGATTTTGCCCGGAATTGGCGGTCAGACGGGACTTAACCTCGCTATGCAGCTTGAAAAGAAGGGCATTCTTAAGGAATGCCGCACCGAGCTTCTCGGTACGAGCAGCGAAAGCATTGAGCGAGCAGAGGACAGAGAGCTCTTTAAGGAGCTTTGCAAGTCCATCGGAGAGCCCACCATTCCCTCTGAGATTGCTTATAATCTTGAGGAAGCGAAGGCCGCCGCGAAAAGAATCGGCTATCCCGTTGTTCTTCGTCCTGCGTTTACGCTCGGCGGAACGGGCGGCGGATTTGCATACAATGAAGCAGAGCTTGAGGAGATTGGAATTAACGCGTTTAAGCTCTCTCCCGTTCATCAGGTTCTTGTTGAAAAGAGTGTTAAGGGATACAAGGAGATTGAATTTGAGGTTATGCGCGACGGAAATGACCACGCGATAACTATATGCGGAATGGAGAATATTGACCCCGTTGGCGTTCACACGGGTGACAGCATCGTGGTAGCTCCCATTATGACTCTTTCCGAAAAGGACAAGAAAATGCTTAACGATTCCGCGTTAAAAATCATCAAGGAATTGAAGATAGAGGGAGGCTGTAACGTACAGTTTGCGCTCAATCCCGAAAGTTCGGAGTATTATCTTATTGAGGTTAACCCAAGAGTTTCAAGAAGCTCTGCGCTTGCTTCAAAGGCATCGGGCTATCCTATTGCAAGAGTTACGGCAAAGATTGCCGTTGGAATGACGCTTGAGGAAATTAAGATTGCCAATACAAACGCTGCGTTTGAGCCACAGCTTGACTACGTTATTGCAAAGCTCCCGAGATTTCCGTTTGACAAGTTCAGCGCGGCATCTAACTCACTCGGCACTCAGATGAAGGCAACGGGCGAGATTATGGGAATCGGCTCAACGCTTGAAGAGTCGCTTTTAAAGGGTATTCGTTCGCTTGAAACGGGAGTTTATCACATCTATCATCAGAAATTTGATGCTCACAGCACGGACGAGCTTTTGACCTATATTGAAGAATTCCGAGATGACAATATCTATGCCATTGCAGAGCTTTTGCGTCGAGGTGAGAGCGTTGAAAAAATCCACGGTATTACGAAGATAACTTCCTATTTTGTTGGGGCGGTTAATAATATAGTCAAAATGGAAAAATCCTTAAAGGAAAGCGCTTTTGACCTTGAGGTGCTTAATGGCGCAAAGAAAATGGGCTTTTCTGACAAATATATTGCAAAGCTTTGGGGCTGCCGTGAGCGAGAGGTTTTTGAGCTACGTCGCAAGAATAAAATCTATCCCTCATTCAGAATGGTGGATACCTGCCACACAGGAGCTTATATTCCGTATTTTTATTCAAGCTACAACGGAAGCAACGATTCAGTGCTTACCGAGAAAAAGAAGATCGTTGTGCTTGGCGCAGGTCCTATAAGAATCGGTCAGGGCGTTGAATTCGACTATTCAACGGTTCACGCGGTTCAAACGATAAAGAATTCGGGCTATGAAGCGATCATTATCAACAACAATCCCGAAACCGTGTCAACGGACTACACAACCGCGGACAAGCTCTATTTTGAGCCCCTTGTTACAGAGGACGTTATGAATATTATCGAGTTTGAAAAGCCGGTTGGCGTTATTGCATCTTTAGGCGGTCAAACTGCGATAAATCTTGCGCAGCCGCTTTCAGATCTTGGGGTGAAGATAATCGGAACCGATTGCGAGGCAATAGACAAGGCGGAAAATCGCGATGCGTTTGAAAAGCTACTCAAGGAGCTTCAAATTCCTCAACCCGAGGGACGCGCGGTTACTAAAATTGAGGACGGCATTGCTGCGGCGGCTAAAATCGGCTATCCCGTGCTCGTTCGCCCGAGCTTCGTGCTTGGCGGACGCGCGATGCAGATAGTTGCAAACGAAAAGCAGCTTCGTCACTATCTTAAAACCGCGGTTGAAATTGACGAGGACAAGCCCGTTCTTGTTGATAAATACATAAGCGGAAAAGAGGTTGAGATTGATGCGATTTGCGACGGACACGACGTTTTCGTCCCCGGTATTATGGAGCTCGTTGAGAGAACGGGTATTCACTCCGGTGACTCGATAAGCGTTTATCCCACGTTCTCTATTTCCGATAAGGTTAAGGGCAAGATTCTTCAATATGCTAAGAAACTTGGACTTGGTATTGGAATTGTCGGTCTTTATAATATTCAGTTTATAGTTGATAAAAACGACGAGGTATTCATTATTGAGGTAAATCCGCGTTCTTCAAGAACGGTTCCGTTCCTTTCAAAAGCAACGGGCTACAGCCTTGCGGATATTGCCACTGAGTGTATTCTCGGTAAGACCTTGAAGGAGCAGGGAATATTCGGGCTTTATCCCGAGGAAAAGAAGAGATGGTACGTTAAGGTGCCTGTGTTCTCGTTTAACAAGCTTCGCGGACTTGACGCTTATCTCTCGCCCGAAATGAAGTCAACGGGCGAGGCGATTGGCTACGATGATAAGTTCTATCGCGCGCTTTACAAGGGTCTTCAGGCAAGCGGAATGCATTTGCAGAATTATGGAACGGTATTTGCTACCATTGCCGATTGCGATAAGAATGAGGCGCTTCCTCTTATCAGAAGATTTTATAATCTTGGGTTCAATATTGAGGCAACCGAGGGAACTGCTCGCTTCTTGAAGGAAAACGGCATTCGTACCCACGTTCTTCGCAAGCTTTCTGACGGAAGCGACGAGATTATTGAATCAATAAGACAGGGTCACATCGCTTACGTTATCAATACGAGTGATGCGTCCTCATCGGGTGTTGCCAAGGACGGACACGAGATAAGAAAATGCGCGACGGAAAACAACGTTACGATATTTACCTCTCTTGACACGGTGAGTGTGCTTCTTGACGTGCTTGAGGAAACGACGCTTACGATTTCTACTATTGATGCATAAGGGACAAAAAATGAAACAGGTATTTTTAAGTATTAAAGAAAATATTGCGCTTACGTACAGCGTTTATAGAATGGTGCTATCTGGCGACGTTTCGGGCGTTACAAATTGCGGTCAATTTGTGAATATCAAGCTTGACGGGCTCTTTTTACGCAGACCGATTTCGGTTTGCGACTGCGAGGGCAATGAGCTTACTCTTGTTTACAAGGTCGTCGGCAAGGGCACGGAGCAGATGAGTCGAATGACAAAGGGCGAGGTGCTTGACGTTCTCGTTGGGCTCGGAAACGGATACGATACTTCGGTATCGGGTCAAAATCCGCTTATTATAGGCGGCGGAGTTGGTGTTCCTCCAATGTATATGCTTTGCAAAAAGCTCATTAGCGAGGGCAAAGCACCAACGGTGATTTTGGGTTTTAACAAGGCGGACGAGGTTTTTTACGAAAAGGAATTTGAAAAGCTTGGAGCAAGGGTGATCGTTACTACGGTTGACGCTTCCTACGGTGTTCGCGGCTTCGTTACCGACGCTATGGCAGGGCTTGATTATTCATATTTTTACACCTGCGGTCCGGAGCCGATGCTGAAGGCGGTTTATCGCGCCACGAACACGGGCGGACAGTTCTCGTTTGAGGAGAGAATGGGCTGCGGATTCGGTGCTTGTATGGGCTGCTCGTGCAAGACGGTTACGGGCTACAAGCGGATTTGTAAGGAGGGCCCCGTGCTTTGCAAGGAGGAGATATTATGGGAAAAATGAGTGTAAAGCTTTGCGGAATTGAGCTTGATAATCCCGTTATTCCCGCAAGCGGAACGTTTGGCTTTGGCTATGAATTTGCCGAGCTTTACGATATAAACATTCTTGGAACGTTCTCGTTTAAGGGAACCACCAAGGATGCGCGATTTGGCAATCCCACACCGCGAATTGCAGAGTGCGAGAGCGGAATGATAAACGCGGTGGGACTTCAAAACCCCGGTGTTGACAGGGTGATTAGCGAGGAGCTTCCAAAGCTCAAAAAATGCTTTAGCAAAAAGGTTATGTCAAACGTTTCGGGCTTTTCGGTTGAAGAATACGTTCACACCTGCGCACTTCTTGATAAGTGCGAGCAGGTTGGTTGGCTTGAGGTCAATATCAGTTGCCCCAACGTTCACGGTGGTGGTATGGCATTCGGCACTACTCCCGAGGGTGCTTCAGAGGTGGTAAGAGCCGTTAAGGCGGTGACTACGAAGCCCGTGATAGTTAAGCTTTCGCCAAACGTTACGGACATCGTTGCGATAGCCAAAGCTTGTGAGGACGCGGGGGCTGACGGAATAAGTCTTATTAATACGATGCTCGGAATGAGAATCGATCTTCGCACAAGACGACCTGTGATAGCTAACAAGATGGGCGGCTTTTCCGGCAAGGCAATCTTTCCCGTGGCACTCAGAATGGTATATCAGGTGGCGCATGCGGTAAAAATTCCCGTTGTTGGAATGGGTGGCGTTTCGTGTGCGGAGGATGTTATCGAAATGATGCTCGCAGGCGCGGTCGCTGTTGAGGTGGGCGCACAAAACCTTATTGACCCCTATGCGTGCAAGAGGATAATTGAGGAGCTTCCGCGCGTTATGGAAAAATACGGAATTGAAAATTTAAATGATATAATCGGAGGAGTAAAATAATGGGTAAGGACGTAATTATTGCGTGCGATTTTGACAGTGCAGAGAAAACGTTTGCATTTTTGGATAAATTTGAGGGTAAAAAGCCCTTCGTTAAGATTGGTATGGAGCTTTATTATGCGGAGGGTCCATCCATCGTCAGAGAAATAAAGAGAAGGGGACACAAGATCTTTCTTGATTTGAAGCTTCACGATATTCCCAATACCGTTAAAAAGGGAATGGCGGTGCTTTCGCGCCTTGACGTTGATATGACTAATCTTCACGCATCCGGCACGAAGAATATGATGAAGGCGGCTATTGAGGGACTCACGCGCGAGGACGGAAGCCGTCCCATACTTATCGCGGTTACTCAGCTTACCTCAACCGATCAGGAGAGTATGGAAAACGATCTTCTTATCAAAGCACCCATTGATGAGGTCGTTATGCACTACGCATCCTGTGCTAAGGAGGCGGGACTTGACGGTGTTGTTTGCTCCCCCCTTGAGGCAGGTAAGGTGCACGATAGATGCGGTAATGGTTTTGTTACCGTTACACCCGGCGTTCGCTTTGCGGACGGTGACGTGGGCGACCAAAAGAGAGTTATGACTCCTGCAGAGGCAAAGAAAATAGGCTCGGACTATATAGTGGTTGGCAGACCTATCACTGCGGCTGACGATCCCGTTGCGGCATATGATAGATGCTGCAGAGAATTCATTGATTAAGAGGTGGACAGTATGGAAAGCTATAAGAGAGAATTTATACAGTTTTTGGAGAGTGCGGGTGTTCTTAAATTTGGAGATTTTACTGCTAAGAGCGGAAGGAAGATTCCTTATTTCATCAATGCAGGCGAGATAAAGACGGGTGATCAGATAGCAAAGCTTGGTGAATTTTATGCTAAGAGCTATCTTCAAAAGGTTGGAAACGAGAGAAGCGTTCTCTACGGTCCTGCATACAAGGGGATTTCTATTGCGGTTGCGACTTCAATAGGTCTTTCAAGGGAGGGACTTGACCTGCCATTCTTCTTTAATAGAAAGGAAGCTAAGGATCACGGTGAGGGCGGAGTTTTCGTTGGATACAAGCCCCAAGGCAATGAGCAGATTGTTATCGTTGAGGACGTTATTACAGCAGGCACGGCAATTCGCGAGAGTATGGAAATTCTTTCGTCGCTTGAAGCGAAGGTTGTTGCGTGCTTCGTAATGGTTGACCGCAAGGAAAAGGGTAAGGGTGAAAAGAGCGCGATGGCAGAGGTTGGCGAGGAATTTGGTTTCCCCGTTTATTCCGTTGTTGACGTTTATGATATTATTGAATATCTCTCTGAAAACGAAAAGCACACAGAGGACGTTGCGCGTATCAAGACCTACCTTGAGGTTTGGGGAGCAAAGGCGTAAAATGAGAAATCTTATTAATATACTTGACTTTAGTGTGAGTGAGCTTGACAGGCTTATTTCGGTTGCTTCCGATATATTGGATAATCCCGAAAAATATGCAGACAAATGCCGCGGAAAAATAATGGGTGCGCTCTTCTTTGAGCCGTCTACGAGAACTCGTCTTTCGTTCACATCCGCTATGATGGGGCTTGGAGGTCAGGTTTTGGGCTTTGACCAAGCTGCAAGCTCGTCCGTTGCTAAAGGAGAAACTGTTGCGGATACCATAAGAATGGTGAGCGCATATTCCGATATTATCGTTATGCGTCATCCTAAAGAGGGTGCGCCAATAGTTGCATCGAGGGTGGCGACTGTTCCCCTTATCAACGCGGGCGATGGCGGTCACTATCATCCCACACAAACGCTTACCGACCTTTTGACAATTCACAAGAAAAAGGGAAGATTTGACAATCTTACCATAGGCATTTGCGGTGATCTTAAATACGGCAGAACGGTGCATTCGCTTATTTCTGCTATGTCAAGATATGAAAACGTTAAATTCGTGCTTATTTCACCCGATGAGCTTCGTATTCCCGACTACGTTAAAGAGGATTATTTGAAGGAAGGCAACTATGTTGAGGTGACCGATCTTGAAAAGGCAATTCCCGAGCTTGATATTTTGTATATGACGCGCGTTCAGGCGGAGAGATTTGACTCGGTTGAGGAATATGAGCGATTGAAGGATTCATACATACTTAATCATTCAAAGCTTGAATTTGCTAAAGCTGACCTTTCAATTATGCATCCGCTACCTCGCGTGAACGAAATAGACGTTGACGTTGACGAGGATAGCAGAGCGCATTATTTCGACCAGGCGATGTATGGCAGATATATTCGTATGGCTTTGATTTTGATGCTTCTTGAAACGAGGGGCGTTGATGATAAAAGGGGCTTTGGTATTGAAATTGAGGGTAAGTGCTGTAGCAATCCCCATTGCATCTCCAATAGCGAGAGGGGAATAAAGCGTTTATTTACCGAAGGTGCTAAATGCATATACTGTGATCAGTAAATGCAGAGAAATTCGTAATTAAAGAAATTATAAGAATAAGCCGATGAGGAATTAAGGGAGACCTCATCGGCTGATTTAATACTATGGATAACGCGCAATGGAAAATCGCGTATGGGTAATTATTGGATTCTTAAATTTGCTAACATCAGATGTAAAGTTTATTATTGTATATCTACCTCAAAAAAAGAAGGCGAACAACTAACCGTTCACCTTCCAAAAACCTATTCAATTTTTCAATTCAATAAATTTTTATCCACGCTTGCTAAAGGGCAAGCTAATCTCTCAAATACGATTATCTTGTAGGATTGTTCGCACCGAGATTGTTCTCGTAGGATTCTACCATTTTCTTAACCATCTGACCGCCGATAGAACCTGCCTGACGGCTTGTGAGGTCACCGTTGTAACCGTTAGAGTTAAGTGTAACACCTACTTCGTTAGCTGCCTGCATCTTGAACTGTTCAAGTGCCTTTTTAGCTGACTTCTTTGCCATAACGTTCTCCATTCTGTCGCATTTTGCGACTATTTCCGCCCTATTTCTTCGGGCAATCTATATTATCGAGAGGCGCGGTAACCGTTTTCACCACGCGCTCCCGACATCTCTTGCAATAGCTTAAGTATCAAAATCGCATCGTGAAAATCATTCACTTCGCTTCTCTGCTATTATTTTGACCAATCGAAAAATAAATATGAATGGAAAAAAATGTTTTTTATCTATTGCACGGTCTATATATTTGAAAGAAATAATAATATAAAAAACGCACCCTCAAGGAAACGGGTGCGTTATATTTTTATCATATTAGATTTTTATTCAGCGTTTACAATAAGTGATATTCCGTATTCAAGATTTGAAAGAGAAATTGCTCCGCGCGCTTTGGCAACGATATTTCCGGTTTCGTCAATGAAGAACGTTTGTGGGTAAGCATTCACACCGAAGGCACTTGTTGCGCTTGATTTCGTATCGAAGTAAATGGGGAAGGTGAAGCCCTTTTTTGCAACGAATTCTTTGGCGGAGGGGATAGTTTCGTAGTAGCCGTCGGTTACGTTTACCATAACGAACTGAACGTTGGTGTATGTTTCATAAGCGGTTTGAAAATCGGGCATTTCCTCAACGCAATACCCGCACCAGGTCGCCCAGAAGTTCAAAACGATGGGCTTTCCTGCGAGGTCGGAGAGCTTAATTTCGTTTCCGTCTTTGTCAAGAACCGTGAAATCGGGACCGTTCCAAGCGGGAGGTATCGGGTCATCTTCTGTGGGGTTATCTTCCGTGGGATTATCCTCCGTGGGATTATTCTCGCTTGGCGTTTGCTCGCCCGTGCCTGACGTAGTGTTTTGAGCAGGCGTTGTTGTAGTTGAGCTTTTTGGAAGTGTTTCGATATTATTTGGCGCATAGCTTGAGGCAAGGTCGTCATACAATGCCTTGCAAGAAGATGCAAAAATAAGAGTTGTTATAATTAAAGTTAACAGCAAAAATCTTTTTTTCATTGTTTTTCCTCCTTAAGATAGATAGCGTGAAATCATACCGAAGAGTCCCGTTGCCATAAGCACACCGAGAATAATAAGTAATATTCCGCTGATTTTATTAATAACACCGTAATTTTTCTTGATGAAATTGAAAGCGCCCTTTAATCTGTCAATAAGTATTGCACTGATAAATAAGGGAATTCCCAAGCCGATGGAGTAGGCAAAGAGCATCAAAATCCCCTCAACCATACTGCCTCTGTTAGCCGCAAGCATCAAGGCGGAGCCGAGAAACGCGCCAACGCAGGGAGTCCAACCTATTGAAAACACAATGCCAAAGAGAATTGACGAGAAGAAGCCGAGCTCCTTTTTGTTTTCAAACGTGCTGCCCTTGAACATTTTAAGATTGAAAAAGCCAAGAAAACTAAGACCGAAGAATATTACTACAAGTCCTGTGAGAATGTTTATCAGAGTGTTGTATTTGTTTAAAAATCCGCCTATAACACCCGCCAGAGCCCCGAGAGCCACGAATACAGTAGTAAAGCCGAGAATAAATCCGAGCGCGTTTTTGATTACTCTTTTTCCGTTTCTCTCACCGTTGCCTGCAAAATACGAGAAGTATATTGGGAGCATCGGCAAAAGACAGGGAGATGTAAAGGTGATAAAACCCTCTAAAAATGATATAAAGTATTGCATGATTATCTCCTTAATATGTTATTTTTGTTTTGTATTTGTATTATATCATATTTTTTTATAAATTTCTGTGATTTGGTCACATTTTTTTGTATTTTTGTAAAAATGTTGACATATTTCCAAAAAAGATATATAATTAATCAAGAATTACAGTTTGGAGATGGCTTATGGAAATATCCGAAAAGATTGAGTTGTTTAGAGAGTCCTTTCCTTTTTGGGAAAAACTAAGTGAAGATGATAAGAAAATATTTATAAATTCATCGTATGAAATGAGCTTTAGTAAGGGAGTAAATGTCCACGATGGAAACGAATGCACGGGTGTTATCCTTGTGAAAAAAGGGAGCTTGCGTATTTATATGCTCTCCGAGGATGGTAAGGAAATAACACTCTACCGTCTGTTTGAGGGGGATTTGTGCATGTTATCTGCTTCGTGCGCGCTTACTTCTATTACATTCGACGTATTTATTGACTCTGAGGAGAATAGCGAATGTTTAATAGTGAGCGGATGCGTTTTTGAGGAGGTATCTACTCGTTTGCCCGAGGTGAAGATTTTTGCGCTTGAAACAGCTCTTAGCCGTTTTTCTGACGTTATGTGGGTTATGCAGCAGATACTTTTTATGAGTATGGACAAGCGTCTTGCAATTTTTTTGCTTGATGAGGTTGCAAAGACGGGAAGAGATAATATAAAATTAACTCACGAGCAGATCGCCAAATATATGGGAAGTGCCCGTGAGGTTGTTACTCGTATGGTTAAATATTTTGTTTCAGAGGGGCTTATATCAAGCTCTCGTTCGGAAGGAATAAAAATACTTGATAAAAAGAAGTTAAGAGAATTAATCCTCTAAAAGCTCAAGCACCTCGTCCTTTGGCATAGAGCCGCGTGCTTTTTTAAGCACGTTTCCTTTGTGAATAACCACTAACGTAGGAATACTGAAAATTGCGAATTTGCTTGCAAGGTCAGGGTTTTCATCAACATTTATCTTGGCAACGAGAAATTCGTTCTGCTCCGCGGCAATTTCGTCAATAACGGGTGAAAGTTCACGGCAAGGGCCGCACCAATCGGCATAAAAGTCGATAAGTACCTTCTTATCGCTGTTGATTATTTCTTCTAAATTATTGTTTATAATTTTAATAACTGACATAATTGTGTCTCCTTTGTTTTTGTTTTACGATTGGATTATAGCATATTTTTTTGCTTATTTCAGTGATTTAGTCACAAAGGTTGAAATTTTAATAATGATGAAGGCAAGTTGAAATCCGTTTGCCTTCTTTTTTTTATTAAAGCTATTGACAAAATATGAAAAAAATGATAATATATCTGTGTTGAAAAACTTTGATGGGAATAAGTAGTATTCTTTTGTTCATTCAGAGAGTCGGCGGTTGGTGTGAGTCGGTAGAGCTTGGAATATGAAGCTATCCTTGAGTTACTTCCGAAAGGAAAGTCGGGTGCGCCCGTTAAAGCGTGGGCTAAAATTTAGCCGTTGAGGTCATTTTTGTGAGAAAATGGCGAAATAAGGTGGTATCGCGAGCGCTCTCGTCCTTATGCAAAAGCATTTGGCGTGGGGGCTTTATATTTTTGGGAGAACGGACAGTCGAGGATGCCTGTCCATACAACTAAACATTGATTATTCCTCCCAAAAGAACATCTTAACCTTGTAATTTTAACCGAAAGGAAATATATAAAATGAAATGGACATCACTTAACGATTTGAGAGAAAGCTATCTCTCATTCTTTGAAAAAAAAGGACATTTGAGATTAAAATCCTTCCCACTTGTTCCTATTAATGACAAATCCTTGCTTCTTATCAACTCGGGTATGGCACCTATGAAGAAATACTTCACAGGTGAAGAAGAGCCCCCGAGAAACCGCGTTTGCACTTGCCAGAAGTGTATCAGAACGCCCGACCTTGAAAGAGTTGGACACACGGCTCGTCACGGAACGTTCTTTGAAATGCTCGGTAACTTCTCATTTGGCGACTACTTTAAGGTAGAGGCAATCGAATGGTGTTGGGAATTCCTTACAAAAGAGCTTGAAATCCCTGAAAATCTTCTTTGGCCCTCAATTTACGAGCAGGACGATGAGTCCTATGATATTTGGGTAAATCACATTGGTGTTAACCCCGACCACGTTGTTCGTATGGGCAAGGCGGACAACTTTTGGGAGCACGGCACGGGTCCTTGCGGTCCTTGTTCCGAAATCTACTTTGACCGTGGTGAAAAGTACGGTTGCGGTGATCCCAACTGTAAGCCCGGTTGTGAGTGCGACAGATATATGGAGATCTGGAACAACGTATTTTCACAGTTCAACAATATGGGCGATGGTACTTACGAGGAACTCGCTCAAAAGAATATCGACACAGGTATGGGCCTTGAACGTCTTGCGTGTGTAATGCAGGGTGTTGACAATATGTTTGAGGTTGACTCTATCAGAAGAATTATTGATAAGGTTTGCGAAATTTCAGGCAAGACATACGGAAATGATGCTAATAACGATATTTCAATTCGTGTTATCACCGACCACACAAGAAGCGCAATGTTTATGATTGCTGACGGTGTTATTCCTTCAAATGAAGGACGTGGCTACGTTCTTCGTAGAATTATTCGTCGCGCTTGCCGTCACGGAAAGCTTCTTGGCATCAACCACGCATTCCTTGTTGATATGGTCAACGTAGCAATTGCAGAAAGCTGTGCGGCATATCCCGAGCTTTCTGAAAAGGGTGACTATATTCGTAAGGTGCTTTCTATGGAAGAAGAAAGATTTGATGCAACAATCGATGCAGGTCTTTCAATCCTCTCCGACCTTATCCGTGGCGCTATTAAAGAAAACAGTGACACAATTTCAGGTGAAGAAGTATTTAAACTCTATGATACGTTCGGCTTCCCGATTGATTTGACACGTGAAATTGCTGAAGAAAATCACCTCAAGATTGACGAAGAAGCATTTAAGGCTCTTATGCTTGATCAGAGAACAAGAGCGAGAGAAGCAAGAGCTAATATCAGTGGTTGGTCCGACAACTCCAAGAATATTCTTGCTGATCTCCCCAAAACTGAATTTACAGGTTATACCGATTACAGAAGCGAAGCTAAGGTTGTTGCAATCCTTGTTAACGACGAGAGCGTTGCATCTGTTAACGAGGGTGATTGCACAGTTGTGCTTGACAGAACTCCTTTCTACGGAGAGGGTGGCGGTCAGGTTGGCGACTGCGGTACAATTTATGGTGCAAATTCACTGCTCACGGTTTACGATACAAAGAAAACTGATGGTGTTTACATCCACCTTTGTACAGTTGCTAATGGTACTTTGAACGTTGGTGATGTGATTACTGCAGATATTCTTGATTCTCGTCGCGATGCGATAAAGAGAAATCACTCCGCGGCTCACTTGCTTCAGGCGGCTCTCCGTACAGTTCTTGGTACACACGTTGAGCAGGCGGGCTCTTACGTTGACGAAAATGTTTGCCGTTTTGACTTTACACATTTCGTTGCTCTTACTGAAAACGAGCTTAAGCAGGTTGAAGCACTTGTTAATGCGCACATTCTTGCCGCTAACGAGATTGTTACAAGAGAAATGGACATCGAAAGTGCAAGAAAAGAGGGTGCTATGGCGCTCTTTGGTGAAAAGTACGGAAAAACTGTTCGCGTTGTAAAGATGGGTAGCTTCTCAACCGAGCTTTGCGGTGGTACACACTGTGACAACACCGGAAAGATTGGTCTTTTCAAGATAATTTCCGAGTCTTCAGTTGCAGCAGGTGTTCGTAGAATTGAAGCAGTAACAGGTCTTGGCGTGCTTCATATTCTTGCAACAAAAGACGCACTTATTAACCAGACGGCTGCTGAACTTAAAGTTCCCAATGCAAACGATCTCGCAAAGAGAGCGAATGCGGTTATGGGTGAAATTGCATCTCTTAAGAAGGAGATTGAAGCACTTAATAACAAGATTGCTTCTTCCAAACTTGATGGAGTTCTTAATTCTGCAAAGCAGATTAAGTCAGTTAAACTTATCGCGTTCAATGCCGAAGGTATGGATGTTGACAGTGCAAGAACTCTTGGCGACAAGATTAAGGCAGAGCATCCTGACACAGTTGCGGTTCTTGCTGTAAATGCTCACGGAAAGCTCAACTTTATCGCAGTTGCAGGTAAGGACGCAGTTGCAAATGGTGTTCACGCAGGCAAGCTCGTAGGCGCAGTTGCTTCCGTTACCGGCGGTAAGGGCGGCGGACGTCCCGACTCTGCTATGGCAGGCGGACAAGACGCAACCAAGATTGACGAAGCTTTGAATAAAGCTTGCGAAATTGTTGAAACGATGTCGAAATAATAGGACAAAACTATTATAAAAATATAACTAAAAACGGCAGGGAAACCTGCCGTTTTTTGATAAAAGTTAGTTGGGTACCCATTAGTCGCTTTTGAAAAAGCTCCGCAAAACTTTTGTAGAGCTTCGCGGCAAAATTTTGCGCAAATCGGGATGTTTTGTGAAGCAAAACATCACATAACGATTTTCTCGCCATTTTAACAGGCGCCTCGAAAATCTGTGATTTGCTACTTAAAATTGTAGTCATTTTGATAGTGAGTTAAATATTGAGATACTTGACACATAAAAATAATTGTGTTATAATATCCAAAACATTAAAAGGCGGTGAAAATATGAAATTGGTAATAATAGTAGGTAGCGGAGCGGTTGGAAAGATGACCGTTGGGCAGGAGCTTATGAAGATAACCGATTTGCGCCTTTTTCATAATCATATGATTATTGAGCCCGTTATTGATGTTTTTGGATACTTTAACGGTGTGGCTATACAAAAGCTGCGCGAGGTTATTTTTGACGAATTCACCAAGGGCGATTATAACGGTATGATTTTCACTATGATGTGGGCTTTTGATATGCCGAGCGACAGGGAATACATAATGAATGTCGCATCTAAATTTGACGAGGTTTATTGTGTTGAGCTTATTGCCGATAGGAATGTTCGCCTTGAGAGAAACAAGACCGAAAACCGTCTTAAAAACAAAGCATCAAAGCGCGATCTTGAAATATCGGAGCAGAGATTGTTGAATGAAGAAAGATATCGTCTTGTGAGTGAAGAAGGAGAAATTCCATTTGAAAATTATTTGAGAATTGACAATACAAATCTCGCCCCCGACGTCGTTGCAAAAATGATAAAAGAAAAATTTAATTTGTAAATACAAAAAAGGACTCAAGTGAAGTGACCCCCGAATAGTTCACAAAAAATAAAAAAGGGTCACAAAAAGCAGGAAGGGATTATCTCTTCCTGTTTTTGAGTCTTGAAGTATTGTAAAAAGTTAACCAATCTTCAACAAGTAGTAGAAATTCATCAAAAGA
>JAFVRQ010000041.1 GCA_017504245.1 Clostridia bacterium
TCTAAAATTTACTTTGTTAATCTATAGCCGTTTGATAATGAAATGGCTTCGTTGGATAGTAGCAAATTGGATTTTTCGAGGTGCCTGCCAACACCGAGAAAAATCATTAGTGTCAACTCGTTGACACAATTTGCGCGGCTTAAATATATATCCACGAATAAAAAGTTTTTGGTTCTTTTTTCAAAAAGAACGAAAAATCCTAATTTAAACTAGCTTTAACTCCCCGATAAATCAAAATTTGAACGATTTTTTAAACAAAAATGCACTCGGCGAGATCGAGTGCATTTTGTTTTATTGATATTTTTTATAGATTTTATCAATGAATTCGCGCTTTGCCTCGGAGGTGTATTTCAGGGGAAATTCAATTCCCATTTCGTCATACTTTTCAAGGCAGAGCTTACGGAAGGGAAGCAGCTCGATTTTTTCGATGCAGGAAAATTTATCGCGCAGGGCAAAAAGCTTATCGAACGCTTCGCCGCTATCGTTGAGATTTGGAATTACCACGTATCTTAACCAGGTTGGCTTGTTGATTTTCTCAAGATAATTAAGAAATTCAAGGGCTTTTTCCATATCCATTTTCGTATATTTTAGATAATCCTCTGCGTTTGTGTATTTAAAATCGAGCAAAACGAGATCGGTATATCGGAGCAATTCTTGAACACTTTCGTTGAGAACGCAACCGCTTGTGTCGAGCGCGGTGTGAACGCCCTTTTGCTTTAGTTTATTAAACAGCTCCGCAAGAAAACCCGCTTGCATAAGCGGTTCGCCGCCCGAAACCGTCACTCCGCCGTCGCTGCCGAAGTATGCTTTATACCTTAGCACCTTGTCAACGAGAAAGTCAACGCTTTGCTCACTTCCACCCGCAAAATCCCAAGTATCGGGATTATGACAGCAAGCGCAACGAAGGGGACAGCCCTGCATAAAAATAACTGAGCGAATACCCGGTCCGTCCACCGTTCCAAGTGATTGGAACGAGTGGATGCGACCTATATTTTTATTACATTGATTCATGGAAGGTTCTTGAAATAACCTCTCTCTGCTGCTCCTTGGAAAGACGCGTGAAGTTTACGGCGTATCCTGAAACGCGGATTGTGAGGTTTGGATATTTATCGGGATTTTCGTAAGCATCCATAAGAGTTTCGCGGTTCAAAACGTTTACGTTGAGATGGTGTGCGTTATGACCGAAATAACCGTCGAGGATGTTAGTAAGATTATTTATTCTTTCGTCCTCGTTCTTGCCGAGCGCATCGGGAACGATGGAGAAGGTGTTGGAAATACCGTCCATAGCATCGCTATAGGGCATCTTGGAAACGGAGTTGAGGGATGCGAGCGCGCCGTTCTGCTCTCTGTTGTGCATTGGGTTAGCGCCGGGAGCGAACGCTTCGCCCTTCTTTCTTCCGTCCGGAGTTGCGCCCGTTTTCTTACCGTAAACAACGTTTGACGTGATTGTGAGAACGGAAAGGGTATGGATAGCATTTCTATAGGTGGGAGTCTGGCGAAGCTCTCTCATCATTCTGTGTATAATTTTCTGACCGATTTCGTCAACGCGGTCGTCATCGTTACCGTATTTGGGAAAGTCGCCTTCAACCTCAAAGTCAACGATAAGCCCCTCCTCGTTCTTTATTGGCTTAACCTTTGCATATTTTATGGCGGAGAGGGAGTCAACGATTACCGAAAAGCCCGCAATACCGAATGCCATAAGGCGTTCAACCTCGGTATCGTGGAGGGCGAGCTGAAGCTTTTCATAGGAATATCTGTCGTGGCTGTAGTGAATAATATTCATCGTTTTAACGTATGCTTCACAGAGCCAAGCAAGATATGATTTAAAGCGATCGTAAACCTTGTCATAGTCAAGGTAATAATCGTCCATAACCTCCATCTGAGGACCAACTCGTGTTCCAAACATATTGTCAATGCCGCCGTTTATCGCAAGGAGCAAGAGCTTTGCAAGGTTTGTTCTTGCGCCAAAGAACTGCATTTGCTTACCAACCTTCATAGCGGAAACGCAGCAAGCTATGGCATAGTCGTCACCGAAGATGGGGCGCATAAGGTCATCGTTTTCATACTGAATTGAGTCTGTATCGATAGAAACCTTTGCGCAGAATTTCTTGAATGGGTTGGGGAGCGCCTCGCTCCAAAGAACCGTGAGGTTGGGCTCGGGAGCAGGACCGAGATTATAGAGTGTGTTAAGAATTCTATAGGATGTTTTTGTAACGAGTGTTTTATGCGTTTCACCCATACCGCCAACGCATTCGGTGATCCACATTGGGTCGCCGCCGAAGAGCTCGTTATATTCGGGGGTTCTCAAGTGACGAGCCATACGAAGCTTAATTACGAGATCGTCGATAAGTTCCTGCGCTTCTTCCTCTGTAAGAATACCTGCGGCAATATCCTTTTCGATGTAAATATCAAAGAACGTTCCGCAACGTCCAAAGCTCATTGCCGCGCCGTTCTGCTCCTTGTTTGCACCAAGATATCCGAAATACGTCCACTGAATTGCCTCGCGTGCGCTTGAAGCGGGCTTTGAAATATCGAAGCCGTAGGATGCAGCCATTTTCTTAAGATCCTCAAGCGCCTTTATCTGATCGTTGAGCTCCTCAAGCTGACGCATATTGTCAACGTCCATTGCCTTCTTGCCGCAGAACTTCTTGTCCGCCTTCTTAAATTCGATGAGCACGTCAACGCCGTAAAGGGCTATTCTTCTATAGTCACCGATAATTCTTCCGCGACCGTATGCGTCGGGAAGACCTGTAAGCAGCGCGCAATGACGGAGCGCCTTGATTTCGTCGGTGTAGATGCTGAAAACGCCGTCGTTGTGAGTTTTCGTGTATTTAAATTGATTTTCGATTTCATCTGAAACCGTGTAGCCATACGCTTCACACGCGCTCCTTGCCATTCTCATACCGCCAAAGGGGTTTACCGCGCGCTTTAAGGGGGCATCCGTTTGAAGACCGACGATAACGTCGGTATTCTTATCAAGATAACCCGGAGCGTGAGAGGTGAGTGTAGTCGTTTTCGATACGTCTATATCGAGCACTCCGCCGTTGTTCATTTCTTCTTTAAGGAGAGAATTGAGCTTCTCCATTGATTTTTTTGTTCTTTCGGTTGGTCCGCAAAGAAATGCGGGCTCGTCTGTAAAGGGGGTATAGTTTTTCTTAATAAAGTTGCTAACGTTAATTTCGCTTTTCCAGGTTTCGCCAATGAAGCCTTCCCATTGCTTAAAGTCCATAGTAGTACCTCCTGTATTTTTTGTCAATATGAACACAGTTCATATTTCTTTATACTTTATTATAATACATATCGTTCTCTTTGTCAATATTAAACAAAGATTTTTATAAATAAAATAAGAAAAAGGAAGAGGAAAAAATTAATTAGTTATTTTTTTAACAAATTATGGCGTTTATGCCCCGTTTTTACTCAAAAACGTCAAAAAATTAACAAAAAACAGTTCGTCAAAATGCACAAAGAATTTGGCGCGGATTATTGAAAAAAGAGGGTTTATTTGTTGAAAAATTATTGATAAATCATTGACAATGTATCAAATAGGAGTTATAATTATAATGAACAAGTTCATAAAGGAGAGATGCCAATGCCAAAAATTATTGAAAACGTTCGTGAGCTTATTATTGAAGAGGCGCGCAGACAAATTGAAGAAAGCGGATATGAGAGTGTTACTATCCGAAGCATTGCAAGAGGCTGCAAGCTGGGGCTCGGAACGTTTTATAATTATTTTAAATCCAAGGATGTTCTTATAGCTACATATTTGCTTGAGGATTGGGATGAAAGATTGAAAAAAATAAATACTGCAAGTGATGAAACCGAAGATCCTATGCAGCTTGTTAAGGTAATTAACGAGGAAATTAGTGGGTTTATGCAGAACAATGTCACAATTTTTACTGCTCACGGAGCTATTAAGGCGTTTCAGGGATCGGTAGGGGACTATCACAAGCGCTTGATTGGGCAGATTTCTATGCCGCTTTACAAGGTTTGCCACAGAGCAAATTATGAAAATGCGGAATTCCTATCCGAGTTCGTTGCCGAGGCAGTATTGACCTGGACGGTTGCCCAAAAGAGCTTTGACGACTTCGCTCCGGTTATGAGCAAATTGTTTGTGAAATAAAAATGGATTTATCTGTGAGATGAGGGCAATCCGCAAATCGCGCTTCACCGACAACTAAAATTCAGAGCACAGACAAATAATACAAAATAAAAAAATAGATATATAAAGGAGAAATTTATTATGAGCAGCTTTGAAAATCTTCGCATAGTGGATAATTTCTATCAAACGTCATTGTTTTTCCCTATGCCAACGGTAATTATTTCAACGCTTTGTGAGGACGGCACGACAACGCTCGGACCTTACTCACTCGTTCAACCCTATTACGTTGCGGGCAAGGGATATTACGCAATGCTTCTTTCCTGCCGTAACTCATCGAACACGGCGCAGAACATTCTACGCAACGGAAAATGCGCACTCAACTTCATCGATGACAAGCCAAAGACCTTCAAGGAAGCGGTTAAGCTTTCCTGGCCTGGCGACAAGCCAAGCGATAAGATGCCAAAATGCAATTTCAAGCTTGAAAAAAGTATGGTTGAGGAGCTTGATCCCTCAGACAAGCGCCCGATGGTGCTTACCGATGCGATTCAGGTTATTGAATGCACCTGGGTTCGCGAGCTTGACGGAGCAGACAAGGACCTTCCCGGTGAGCTTAACGGATACGAAGGACCTTATCACGATTTTAACGGTATTACGAGTAAATTCGGCGCGCACTTCATTTTGAAGATTGACAAGATTCTTATGAAGAAGAAATACAGCGATGCTATTATCCGCGGCGTTAAGGCAAAGGATTTTCCCGCACTTCCTGTTGACTACGGCTACCGTGATTCCAAGAATTTCTGGTTCCACAGAAAGACGAGAATGAGAGCTGAGCTTCTTCAGGTCAGAAAAGCATCTCTTGAATCCGTTCGTTACGCGGCTGACCGCGCAGACGACGTGGTTAAATTTACCGATGATGCGCTCGAAACCATTCTCGGCGTTCCGAGAGTGTTCCTTTCGGTAGTTCTCAAGGGCTGCGTTGATTGGGCTAAGGAGAATAACGTTACTCTCATCACCGCCGAGCATATGAAGATTATTAACGATAAACGCTCGAAAGAGAAGAGCAAGAAGAAATAAAAAGTAACAAAAACAAGACCGCTCAAGACGGAAACCCCCAAAGCTCATAAATGTCGCTTCGGGGAACCCCTAAGCCGCTTGGGCTCCTACTTTTTTGAAAAAAAGTAGGCAAAAAACTTTTATAGCGCTTCGCCCGGTCGCCATATAGTTTGTACGTTAATGAGTTTGTGCTGACCTGACGTAAATTTTCGATAAAACACAGCCGTTTTATCGGTTCGAACATCCAAATAAGTTTGTGTTTATAAGCGGACGCACACAGTGTGCCCTACGGGTTTTGCGCGGAATTTGTTAATACCAACACGATTTAAAGCTTTTTGCTTCTTTTTCCCGAAAAAGAAGAATAATCTATTTAAACAAATTTTAAGGAGAAAAAAATATGAAGGTTGTACTTGCAGGCGCATTTGGAAATCTTGGCGCCGACATACTCAAATGTCTTGCTGCAGACGGTCACGAAATCGTTGCGGCAGACTTAAAGGAAGGCAAAATTGAGGGAACTGAGGGTAAATATACCTTTGTTGCCATCGATGCTACAAATCCCGAAACACTCAAGGGCCTTTGCGAGGGCGCAGACGTTGTTATTACAACGATGGGACTTACGGGTGCTTCAACTCGCTTTACATCTTACGATATTGACTACAAGGGCAATATGAATCTTTACGAGGAATGTGTAAGAGCGGGCGTTAAGAAATTTAACTACATTTCCGTTATTTCCTGCGACGAGCCCGGTGCTGAAGAGGTGCCTATGCTCCACGCAAAATATCTCGTTGAGGAAGAAATAAAAAAGCAGCCGATGGAATACGTAATTTACCGTCCCACAGGCTATTTCTATGACATTGCAAAGGTGTTCAAGCCCTACGTTGACAAGGGCGAGATGCAGCTTTTAAAGGGCTACGGACACGTTAAGGCAAACGTTGTTGACTGCCCCGATTTTGCTCGCTTCATTGTTGACCATATGAACGACACGAACGTAACGTACAACGTTGGCGGTAAGGAAACTTACTCTTATGAGGAAATGGCTGCTATGTGCTTTGACGCAGCAGGCAAGCCCTTGAAGATTAAATGGGCTCCTAAGTGGCTCTTTGGAGTTCTTGCTAACCTCCCCAAGATTAAGAAGGCGGGTAAGCACGATATCATCCTCTTCTCAAAGTGGACTCTTTCTCACGACCTTGTGGGCGACACCGAAACGGGTGACAAGAGCTTTAAGGAGTATATTTATAATTACTTTGGCGGTAAGTGAGTTACACAACTTCTTTTTCTTGAAAAAGAAGCACAATTTATTTAAACTAATTTTAAGGAGAAAAAATTATGCATTGGGATTTACTTTTAACCCTTTATATTACCTGCGCTATACTTTGCGCGGTAGGATTTTACAAATTCGTTTACTTTCTTTCCATCGGTTACGGTTTTGCGGTAGCGGGCGGCGGTATTGCAATTCTTACTATGGCACTCAGCTCACCAACTGCTACTCCCATTTGGATTTGCGTTGTTCAGGCATTGCTTTTCATCGTTTACGGCGCGCGTCTTTCGGGCTTCCTTCTTATTCGTGAGCTTGAAAATGCAACGTTTAAGAAAACCGACGTAGCGAAGGATACACTTGCTAAAAATGATAGCAAGAAGATGCCCATATTCGTTCTTGCTTTCATTTGGATTTTCGTTTCCGCTCTTTACGTTGCTCAGGTTTCTCCGATGCTTTACCGTTATACAAACGGCGCAAAGGACGTTATCCTTCCCATTATCGGTTTCGTTATCTCCATTGGCGGTCTTGTTCTTGAATCCGTTGCCGATAAGCAGAAGTCCGAGCAGAAGAAGGAAAACCCCAATTTTGTTGCAACAAAGAAGCTTTATTCCGTAGTTCGTTGCCCCAACTATCTTGGTGAGATAACGTTCTGGACAGGCGTATTCATCAGCGGCGTAACAGCATACAAAACCGTTGGTCAGTGGATTATTGCAATAGTTGCTTATGTAGCAATTGTTTACATTATGTTCAACGGCGCTCAGCGTCTTGAAAAGCGTCAGATGGAACGATACGGTAACGACCCTGCTTATAACGAATATGCAGACAAGACACCCATCATCCTTCCTCTCGTTCCTCTTTACCACCTCAACAAAAAATAATACATAGGAGAAAAATATGAACGATTTTTCAGTAGGAATGGCTCTTTTTGATTACCTTCCCGTCATCTTTTTTGCCATCGGCGGAGTAATCCTTCTTCGAGATCTTTATAATAAGATGAGCAAGGGAGCGTTCGCTCTTTTTGCCGCGGGTGTTATCGATGTGACTATGGCAGGCGCGCTCAAGGCGACCTGGAAGCTCCTTTATGCAGGAGCGAATATTGATATTTCTGCTCTTAACGCGATGTTTTTCCCGGTGCAGTCCATTGGCTTTTTGCTTGCAGGTGTTGGCATTATTGCGATGCTTACTCATAATCAAAGCGAAAAGGGAACGAAGCTTCATTCTGCCGTGCCCGTTGTTTCTATCACATTCCCCTATCTTGTGCTTGTGATGGTGGCAGGTCTTGGACTTATGGACGCAGGTCTTTGCATTCTTGCAAAGAAAATGAAGAAGCCCGCTGTTATTGCTGTGTTCGTGCTTTCATTCATTTGCTGCCTTGGAATGGGTTATCTTTCTACAAAGGATTTTGAAAAGGCGTCTATGAACTGGATTGCAGAAGGCGTAAACTTCTGCGGTCAGGGACTTTTCCTCCTTGGCGCGTGGATGCTCCACAAGGCAGGTCTTTCGGAGCTTGAGCTTAAAAAGGACTGAATTATGACAAACAAAATTTTAACCTTACTTAAAAGAAACCACGCTCTTGTTATCAAGAGCGTGGGCGAATTTGAAACCTTTAAGGCAAAGGGAATGACCTTTAATTGCCGCGCCTATGAGGTTTGCGGTCTCGGTCACGTTTCCGTTATGCAGGCAAAGGGCTTTTTCGGGCTTATGAAGATGGATACGCTAATTGTCGCTCCCGAGGACAAGGATTTGCCCTTGCTTTCCTACGATAGAATCTACGCGATGGGCAACGATACGCTCATTATCGAGCTTTACGATACTATGGGAGAAAAAAAGGTTAACCTTTCTTCCGTAGTTGAAGTTAAAGAAAAATATGCTCATCTTCCCGAGCGATTTGCTAAAGGCGAGGAGCAAAGTCATTGGTATGACGATATCCGACTTCCCGAAACTACCTCTAAAAAAGGGAAGAAGGCAAATTCTGAGGATTTTGATGCCTATGCGCTCGATTACGTGCGCGCATATCTGAAGCTTGAAGCGGATGACTGTGATAGAGCAGAGAAAATCGCTCGTACGGAGATTTATGCAAGCGGTCTTATCTCGCAAGGCGGACCCGCTACCGACGTCTTTAAAAAGGAATTCGGTGAAGAAAAAACGGGGAATATTATCCGCAAGGTCCTTTTTGGGACAAAATAAATTGGAATTTGAACACAAAACAAGGAAGACTCGATTTGAGCCTTCCTTAATTTTTTACCATATTTCGATTTCGCCGTTTTCGGCATAGTGCCAGCAATTAGGCGAGGGGGATTCGCTATAGAAATACAAATCGGCTTTATCCAATTCGGGATTTTCACCGATAAGAATTCGGGGTATTTCGTCCTGAGTGTATTCAAAAAATATTTTTTGAAGCGAAACACAGCCCTCAACCGCTCCTGCGCTTATGCTTGAAAGCGATTTATGAACCAAAACGGTTTGAAGCGATGAGCAGCCAAGAAACGCTCCTCTGCCAACCGACGTAGTTTCTTTGCCAAGGGTCACGTGCTTAAGCGAGCTGCAGCCCTCAAACGCGAGTGCCTCGAGTGCTCGAATGCTGCTTCCCAATTTTACGAATTCAAGATTAGTGCATTTACCGAATGCACTTACCGAAAGACTTGAAACGGAATCCGGGATAACAATTTTCTTTATAGAAGGACAATTATAAAATGCCATTTTTTCTATTGTTGTGAGCGAATTTGGAAGCTCAACGGATGAAAGGCCGATGCAATTCATAAACGTGTATGCGCCAATGCTTGAAGCTCCTTCTTCTATTTTCAAGGTGTCAATTGAAACACAGTTGGCAAATGCCGCACTTCGTATATTTTGAATTTTACTGTTAATATTGAGGCTACGAATAAGCTCTCCGTCAATGCAAAGCGGCTTTTTATACGGAACGGAGTCTCTTTTTGCAACGCCAAAATCAACTGAACACCAATTTTCGATGCTCGAAATATCAATTCCAAGAAGAGAGGTGCATCCTGCAAACACCTCGTAACCGAAAACGCGAATTGTTTTGGGCAATTTTATATATTCGAGTGTGGTGCAGTTTTTGAATGCTTCGGGACCGATATCGGAAAGCCCCTCGAAAAGCTCAACGTGTTTTAGCGCAGTGCAACCGTAAAAGGCTCTTATGCCGACGGATGAAACGCTTTTGGGTATCGTAAGCTGCTCAAGCGAGGTGCATCCCTCAAATGCCATCAAGCCAATGCTCATCAAGCTATCGCCAAAGGTAAGGTTTTTTAAGGATTTGCATCCAAAAAACGCTTCTTCATTAACCGTTTTTAAACTGTTTGGCAATACTATGTTATCAAGCGAAGCGCAGCCCATAAAGGAGCGGCCGCTTATTGTTATCAGATTTTCTCCAAAAGCTATCGATTCAAGTGAAACGCATCCTGCGAAGGATTCAAAGCCAAGTGAAACGAGTGTGCTCGGAAGCTTTAACGTTTTGAGAGAGGTACAGCTTATAAACGCGCCCTTGCCGATGGTTTCTACTCCCTCGGGAATGACGATATGCTCAAGTGAAGCGCAGCCCTCAAAGGTGCGGTCGGGTATTGCGGTTACGGTGCTTGAAAAAACCACTTCCTTAAGCGAGCTACATCCCGAAAACGCCTTAAAACCTATCTGTGTTACGCTGTCACCGATAATAACCGTTTCAAGATACGAGCAGCCCGAAAAGGCAAAATCGTTTATTGCTGTTATTCCGTTATCGATAATAACCTTTTTTAAGCTGAGAGCACTGTCAAAAGCGCCGCGCGCTATTGACGTCACTCCTCCGGGAATGCTGATCACCTCACGGCTTCCGTGATATTTAACAAGTACTTTATTTTTTATCTCATACATTGTATTATCATCTTCAAAATCGATATTGCATCCACAGTAGATGCAAAGTGGGGCGAGATTTGAAATTCTGTTTCCACAATAGGGACATTCAATAAGTGCCATTAATTAACCTCGTTAAATTTTTGTGATAAGTGTAACTACAATAAAAAGAACGTAGCACGAAATGGCGGGAAGTGAAAGCATCAACTCCACAAGATGCCAAAACGTGCGCTCACGCGGGGTAGATCTAACGAAATTCTTTCCGAATTTGTCGTGTGAATACTTGCGATAAAGACGGGAGAGATGTGAAAAAAGCAATATTGCTGCAATAATAGCGGCAATTGCCAATATAAATGCAAAAAGCTCAAAATTTGCGCTGACGTTTTTTAAAGAAACCAAGGTGGGCTCAATAAAAACGGCGAAAATATTATAGGCAATATGTATGCTTATTGTGATAGCGATGGAGTCTGTTCCATAAAGCACTATGCAGAGCAGAGCACCGAGAAAAAGCCTTGGCAAAAGCTCCTGCGCGCTAAAGCCGAGAAGTGCGAAAAGGAATGATGAAAACAAGGTTGCCGTAAGACGACCGCGACGATCGTGCTCCTTTATCATTGCTCCTCTGAAAAACAAGCCCTCGAGCACGGGAGATGTGATACAAAACGCGAGCACAAAGTATATATCCCTCCAAATATTGCCATTCCGATTCGCAAAAAATACGTTATAAAGTGGGAAAGCACTATATTTTCCGCTAAATATCAAAAGCTTTAAAAGAGTACTGCCAAGAATAACGAATAGGGTAGAAAATATTATTGTCGGTATATGAATTTTTTTCGGAAGGGATACGTGCAGAGTCGGAAGATACTTTTTGCCGCCGCGAGATGCTCTGAAAATACAAAACGGCACTAAAAAGGATATGAGCAAAACGGGAAGCATCCAGGCGTTGCTTGAGGTGAGCAGGGTGGTGTTTATTAAATTAAAAATTGAAAGTAGCAGCATTGTTAAAAATACTGCGAGAGCCGTACCCGACGGAGCATAAAGCATCTCGGAAAAAAAGCTCTTTATTTTATTCAACAAAATATAACACCTCGCTTTCAGTTATAAGCATTTTGAGTGGAATATCGTGATCTTCGTGCGGAATTTTATCGAAAACAAGCTCGGAATATGAAAGGCCTGCGCTTATTCCTTTAAAATCGGCTAAAAATCTATCGTAAAAGCCCCTTCCGTATCCGAGCCGATGTCCTTTCTTTGAAAAAGCAAGCGCGGGGATTAGAGCCAAGGTGCGCTCGGTTACGATTGGTTCTTCGTTTATTTTCGGTGGCTCACAAATTCCAAAATGAGAGGGATTTACCTCGTCAATGGAAGTGATTATGTGAAACGAGAGGGAATTATTCTCCATATTACACACGGGCAGGGCAATTCTTTTGCCTGATTTTTGAGCCACCTCTAAAATGGGCAGGGGAGAGATTTCATTTTTAGTTGGGTAATATATTAAAATCGTATCCGCGGAGAGAAATTCGGGTGTCTGCGTTAAAATTTTGCAGGCGCGCTCACTCGCCTTATTTATATGCATTTCGCCAAAACTGTCGCGGATATAACGGCATTTTTGGCGAAGAAGCTGTTTGTTGTTTATAGTATTCATTATTTGATAAATGCGGCTCTTGCAATTTTCCCCGCCCTTTCCTTGCCTGCAAGATATTCAATGATAGCGAGAGAAAATTCCGATGCGCAGCCCATACCCCTTGAGGTGATGACGTTACCGTCAACAACAACGCGCGCATCAAGTACGTTCGCTCCGTCAAGGTACTGCTCAAATCCGGGGAAGCAGGTTGCGTTTCGTTGATTTAAATATCCCATAATTCCAAGGATTGAGGGAGCGGCGCAGATTGCACCCACGAGCGCTCCGTTATTCATAGCTTGATTAATTGCATTTATTACAGTTGCGCTTTTTTCAAGGTTGGTCGTGCCGGGCATACCGCCGGGGAGAATAATTGCTTCGGGAGTTGCATCGCGGTATTCGCTTTCGTGTATGTCCGCAATAACGGAAATTCCGTGAGCACCCGTTACGGTTTTGCCATCGCCTACTGCCACGGTTTTCACCTCAAATCCTGCGCGCAAAAGAACGTCAACCGGAGTTAACGCTTCAATTTCTTCAAATCCGTTTGCTAAAAATACGTAGATCATAGTTTTCTCCTGTAAGGAAGTTAGTTTGTTAAGACCTTCTTTTTCGAGGAAAAGAAGCAAAAAGCTTTTAATCGCTTGATGTGAGCAGCCATATTACTATAAAAACGGCTATACGTCAACTTGTAGGGGAGGGGTTTTCCCTCCCGTTGGAAAATTACTCGGTTAAATCCTTGTCGAAAATTTACGTCGATTTAGCACAAACCCACGCGATTGTTTTGACCCGTTTTTTCAAAAGTTGAAGTCCAATCGGCTTGAGCGATATTAACTAAAACTAACCTTTAAAATAATTTGTAAGCTCTTCTCTTGAAACCTCGTTTTCCTCACGGGTGTTGAGATTTTTGACCTTAACTATACCGTTTTCAAATTCACTGCCGCCCATAATAACGATATGCGTGTAGTTTTCTTTGAATGCGTAATCAATCTGCTTGCTGAATTTCTTTGTTCCGAGATAGAGTGAGCACGTTGTACCTGCTTCACGGATTGAAGCGGCAAGGTTGATGTATTCCTTGTAGGGAACATCGTTAAATCTTGCAACGAGAACCTTTGTTTCACCCTCGGAAAAATCGGGAACGAGGTTGTGTGTTACAAGGAAGTTTTCGAGAGTTACGTCGCCCATACCGTAGCCGACGCCACTAACCTTTGCGTTCTTAACGAAGAGACCGACAAGGTTATCGTATCTGCCGCCGCCGTACATAGCGCGGTTGTTTTCGGGAGCTTCATCGAATACCTCGAATACTGTTCCCGTATAGTAATCAAGACCGCGGATGATACCGAAGTCAAACACGCAATATTTGTCAAGTCCTGTTTCCGTAAGGAGCGCGAAAAGGTCCGAAAGCTCTTTAGCGCCAACTGAGTCGGGGCAGAGAGCAGTTGCTTCTTCAACGCTCATTGCGTAAAGAGCGTCAATTTTTGCAATTTGCTCGTCGCTAAGACCGAGCTCGCGCATTTCTTTTTCATAAACCTCGCGCGGAATTTTATTCTTTTTGTCGACGATTTTAGATACTTTTTTAGCACCGTCCGCGTCTGCGCCACTGATAGCGCAAATAACGTCGTTAAAGAAGCGGCGATTGTTGATGTGAACCTTGAACATCGTTTCGTCCGCACCGAAAACGCGCAAAATGTTTATTGCGCTTTCAATTACGTCCATATCCGCTTCAAATCCGTCGCAGCCGAAAATGTCAACGTTGAGCTGCCAAAATTCACGAAGGCGACCTCTCTGGGGTGCTTCGCAACGATACATATTTGGAATTGCAAACCATTTAAGAGGCATATTAAGGTCATACATTTTAGCTGCTACCATACGAGCAACGCTGGGAGTCATTTCGGGTCTGATTGCCAAATGGCGATCGCCTCTGTCCATAAAGTTATATGTTTGCGTGCTTGCAAGCTCCTCTCCGCTTTTGGCGGCATACATTTCAAAGGATTCAAGCATTGGTGCATTGTATTCTTCATAAGCGGACATTAATAGAACCTCACGGATCTTTCCAAAGAACCAATTGCGGAAGCGCATCTCCGCAGGATAGAAATCGCGCGTGCCCTTATAGGGCTGTGTAGATAGTAAATTATTGCTCAAAATATTTGTCCTCTTTTCTGTGAAAGATAATAGTAAAATATATATTTAGTTCAGTATAACATATTTTTTCTCGTTTGTCTATAAATTTGAGGAAGAATTTTGACCGTGGCGAAAATTTTTATCGTACAATGATAAATTGGATTTAGTGGGAAGTTAAAGTTAGATTAAGCAAAACCGCTCAAGACGGAAACCCCCAAAGCTCATAAATGTCGCTTCGGGGAACCCCTAAGCCGCTTGGGCTCTTCTTTTGAAAAAAGAAGCAAAACAATCGCGCAGGTTTGTGCAGAGTCGACGTAAATTTTCGATAATTCGTGGGCGAATTATCGGTACGAACAACAAAATATCCTTACGAAAATGAATTTTCGACGGACGTTTTATTATTCATACTACGAACATCAAAGCTAAAGCTTCGATGTTCAAAAATTTACTTTGTTAATGCGTAGCCGCAGGGGAGGATATTGTCCTTTCGAAAACAAAATCAGTTTGTGTTGGAAGAGGCGGGTCGCCGCGGACGTCGACCCCTACGAGTGAGTACGTTGCCGTATTGATAGCAAAACGGCTACGCATACAATAGCAAATCACAGATTTTGCGAATATATGAGCAAAATCGTTATGTATTGTTTGATTGAAATCAAACAATACGATTTGCGCGGAGTTAGGTAGAATTAGCACATACTATAAGGCTATTGGGCGTAGCGCCATAAAAGTTTTTGCCAAGCTTTTTTCAAAAAGCGTCCTTTTTTACTATAACTAACTCCCCGACAAATCAAAATTTGAAATAAACATCGATATGGGTTGCAAAAAACAAATTTTGGTGATATAATAAAATTGCAATTAATTATGAGGTAAAAGCTATGAGAAATAAAGTGCTAAACATCACAAACGGTGATTATTTTAACGATTATTTTTTATCAAAAAACGGAGGAGAAGCCGTTCCTTTTCGCGAGGTGATGATGGACGGGGAGGCGGATTTGGATATTTATTCCGACGAATTTATTATGCTTCGCTCTGTGGAATTGCACGTTAGTATTGAAGAATACAAAGCGAAAACGCTTTTGAATAAATCCTTAATTTCAAATTATTCCACGCTTTGCCTGTGGTTTGGCAGAGATACGTTTTGCCAAATGAATTTACTTATGCTTCTTGCGTATTTGGAGCGGATTGAATATGGTGGCGAGGTTTTTCTTAACCTTATCGACGATGAAACATTTGACGTTATAGAAAAGGGAATAGTGGTCGAGCTTGGAATATATCAAAAAATATATTGCGAGGTTTTGATGTTAAAGATAATGCCCAAAGAGTATGGCGTGATTTCAAAAGGGGCAATAGAATTGTATTTCGACTATCATTCGAATGGCGGCGCGCTTGCAAGAATAGTGCGTGAAAACCGCGATAAAACCGACAAGGAGCTTCTTTGCTTGTTGCTTGAAAATTCAAAGGAATACGGCTTGTCAGATATTCAGGCGGAAAAATTAATTAGAAAATATAGAAAAGGGGAAAATAATGATTAAATTTATATGCTACCCAAAATGTACAACCTGTCAAAAAGCGAAAAAGTGGCTTGATGACAATAAGATTGAATATGAGCTTCGCGATATTAAGCTCAATAACCCCACACTTGAAGAATTGGCGGAATGGCACGAGAAGAGTGGGTTACCTCTCAAAAAATTTTTCAATACAAGCGGCTTGCTTTATAAATCTCTTGATTTGAAAAATCGAATTCCTACAATGAGTGAGGATGAAATGCTACAGCTTCTCGCAACCGACGGAATGCTTGTTAAACGACCGTTGTTAGTGGGGGAGGACTTTGTGCTTGTTGGCTTTAAAGAGGGAGAATGGAGCGCAAAATTAATCAAATAACAAAAAAGAAAGCATCCTCTTACGAGAATGCTTTTCTGTTTTGGCGGAGGATGGGGGATTCGAACCCTCGTGCCCGTGAAGGCAAACGGTTTTCAAGTTGACGGAATGGCGTCCCATCCTGTCACGGTTTGTCCCCGAAAATCTCCAAAAATCCCTGATTTTTGCGCTTTTTCTTGCACTTTCTTGCAAAATCTGTGCAAAATGCAAGAAAAATGCAA
>JAFVRQ010000042.1 GCA_017504245.1 Clostridia bacterium
ATTTCGTCACCAATCGCGAGGTTATTTCTCATATCGTTTGCTTCCTTTTCTGCCTTCTTCTGAGGTCTAATTGTGAGGAAGTACATTGCAATGAACATTACAATGAGCAAAATAAGAGGGAAAATTGAACCGAGAAGTCCGCCTGTAGCGGTAGTGGTAGCATCTGTTAAAAGATTAAACATCTAAATTACCTCCAAATTAATTACTAACTTAATTATTATACATTATTTTTTCCTGATTTTCAATAGTATTTTCCACTTTTTTCAAAAAATAATTAAAATGTAATAAAAAATGCTGATTTCCTTGCAAAACAAGAGAAAATGTGATATAATACAATAAATAAGTGTGCAAATTTGCAGAAAGGGAAGCATTGGATAATAATTATGGCAAAATCACAGTATCTTGAATGCGGAAAAATAATAAATACACACGGAGTTCGCGGCGGCTTAAAGCTTGAATCGTGGTGTGACACTCCACAGGACCTTGCGTCCTTGAAGAAGGTTTATCTTCAAAACGGCGCGGAGTATAAGCTTTACAAGGTAAAAAAGGCATCGGTGTTTAAGCAGTTCGTTCTTTTTGAGCTTGACGGAATTAATGATATTGACACCGCAATGACCTTGCGTGGCAAAACAGTATATGCTGACCGAGAGGACATTTCCATTGACGAGGACGCATTCTTTATTGCCGATATTATAGGTTTGCCAATCATTGATCTTGAAAGTGGAGAAAAGCTTGGTACACTTTCCGACGTGCTTAATTTGGGCGCAAGCGATTTATACGAGATAAAGACGGCGAACGGCAAAAAGCTGATTCCCGCAGTGCCCGAGTTTATTAAGGAAATCGACCTTGAAAAAGGAATTTTTGTGTCACTTATAGAAGGAATGTTAGATTGATATGAGATTTGATATAATGACGCTTTTTCCCGAGCTCGTTTCGTCGGTTTTGGGAGAAAGTATAATTGGCAGAGCGCAAAAGGCGGGCTACGTTTCCGTTCACGCACACAATATTCGCGACTTTGCAAACAATAAGCACAACAGGGTTGACGATACGCCCTACGGCGGCGGCTTCGGTATGCTTATGATGGCGCCACCGGTTTACGATTGCTACGGATTTGTTAAGAATCAAGTTAAGGCAGAGATGGGCGAGGATGTAAAATCAAAGGTGATTTATATGAGTCCGCAGGGCAAGGTTTTGACGCAGAATAAGGCGCAGGAGCTGGCAGAGTATGACAATCTCATTATTCTTTGCGGACATTACGAGGGAATTGACACTCGCGTGCTTGAGGAGATAGTTGACGAGGAAATTTCGATAGGTGACTATGTTCTCACGGGCGGAGAGCTGCCCGCGTGTGTGCTTGTAGATTGCATTTCCCGACTTCGCGAGGGCGTTTTGGCGGACAAAAAATGCTATGAGGATGAAAGTATTTCCTGCGGAAGACTTGAATATCCGCAATACACCCGCCCATATGAGTTTCACGGCAAAAGGGTTCCCGATGTATTAATTTCGGGTAATCACGCTGAGATTGACAAATGGCGTACGGCAAAATCCCTTGAAATAACCAAGCAAAAAAGACCTGATTTATTGGATTAAAATCTCAATTCAAGAGAGGAGAGACGTATTTTGGCTAAAAAAGAAATGAATAATAAAATAAAACAAAATAAAAAGAAAAAAAGATACGGCAAATATGCCGGGCTTTTGGGCTTTCTTTTTATGATTTCCGATTGGCTCGTGAGGTTTTTCCGAAAAAGCTTTTTGGGATTTATTTTTGCGGATAGCTATGAAAAAATCAATAAAAAATGGAAGAACGGATTCTTTTATCGACTGCTAAGACGCGAGAATAAAAGGGCACATACGCATTCACCCTTTGTTAACTATTATGAAAGCAGTTATATTAACTCGCGCCTATCATACATTTCCCAAAGATTGATACACTCCCGAATTAGTATTTGGGGAGCGCGAATTGCCTTTTTCGCGTTTTCAATGGTGGTTGTTGCCGGATTGAATATTTATATCGTTATGGCAGAAAATAAAATCACGCCGATGGAGTATTTTTCAGCACCGGACGAGTATTTTTCGGATTTGATCATCTCGGGCATCGTGTTTGTTATTTCTTTGGCTTTAACCTTTTCAAAGCGGGAGCTTGGTGAGGCGATCCTTGCCCACAAGGGAACAAGATTTATAGTGACGGACGTGCTTAACTTAAATGCAAATATATTTGAGCGCGGTGAAAAATCAACCAATAACAGCTATATCGGCTCAATGCTCTCGATGTTCTGCTTGGGATTTGCTACCTTTTTCGTTCCGCCAACGATAATGATAAATATAGCTCTTTTGTTTGCGACGCTTGCGTTTATTATGTCATTCCCTGAAATAGGTATATTGATGGTGCTGATATTTATGCCGTTTGCAACAATATTTGAACACCCCAACACTTTTATTCTTTCCTTGGTTATTTTTACTATTTGCGGATTTGTCTCCAAATTTATTCGAGGAAAGAGAGTGCTGAAATTTGAGTTTATTGACGTGCTTCTGTTATTAATCGGTATGCTTTTGATGTTCGGCGGTGTTTTCGGCGCGGGAGATTTCGAATCATTTAAGATGGCTGAAATTTACTTAGCGTTCTTGTTTATGTATTTCCTTATTGTGAATATGTATATAAGAAAGCCGGGTATATACAGGGGAATCAAAACTATGGTGGTTTGCGGTTTTTTGGTTGCTCTTGTTGCATTCGTTTATATGGTGCTTGAAATAAACCCCCTTGGTTTCAAATGGGTTTCCCAAAGCTCGGTTAAATTTGTTTTGAATGAAGCAAAGAATATGCTTGTTGATCGTCGGGCAGTTGCGGTATATCTTGTGATGATTTATCCGTTGGCTCTTGGTCAGATGCTTGTAACGAAGAAAAAATTCATAAAATGCCTTTATCTGATTGCTATTGGCGTTATTATTGCAAGCGTTATTATTGCCGGAGACGTTATGGTGCGTTGGGGCATTATCATTGCAACGGTTTTGTTTATGATGATATATAACTTCAAGAGTATTTGGCTTGCTTTGGGAGCTGGAGTGTCGGCTTTTGTAGCTATGCTTATTTTGCCCGAAAGTGCGGCGGATGCCGTGAAGAGCTTTTTCACAGTTTCTGCAGCCGATATTGAAATGAAAAAGAGTGTTTGGACCAGAACTTGGGAAATGATTTTCGATAATTGGTTTTCGGGTATCGGCGTTGGTGAGGAATCGTTTGTGAACGTATTTTATTATAATAGCTCAAAAAACAGTATTATTACCGTTGACTCTCACAACTTGTTCCTGCAGGTTTTCGTTGAGCTTGGAATAGTTGGATTCCTTCTTTTCCTTACTATATTGTTTACATTCGCGCAAAAATGCTTTGCAAATACAAAGAAAAGAAACAAACGCAGCCGTTCAAGAACGATGATTTGCGCAGGATACGCAAGTATCTTCAGCTCTTGTCTTATGGGCTTGAATTCTTATATATGGTCGAGCTACAGAGCATTCCTTACCTTCTGGATTGTTTTTGCTTTAACGGTTGCTTTGACAAAGGTTAACGAAAAAGAGGATGAATCTGAGAGGGTTGTCAACAATATGATAAGTGTTGATATCGAAATCGACTGATTTGGAGGGTATTATGGAAAACAAAATACATAAAACTACCGTCAAAAATGGCAAGATTAACTTGATTGATATTTTTATTTTCTTGTTCGTTATAGCAATAGTTCTTTGGTGCTGCTCGTATTATTATGATTTGTTTATAATAAATAATGAGCCCGATTCTGAAAGAGTTTCTGCGGATTATTATGAAGCAGAGGGAGTTATTAGATATACTGTTGTTGTTTATGATTGGAATTTGGGAGAGAATAAGGCATTGGATATATCTCTTGATCCGATTATTAAAAATTCTATATCCGATAAGACCTCGGGCAAAATAACAAAGGTTGAATATGAAAAGTATATCGGGCAAACCAATAATGGGGAGAATGGTGAAAAGACTAAAGCCGTTCTTACTATTGAAGCCCCCGCGATATATATAGCCGCCGAAGGATATTTCGTTAGTGACCTGCAAATTCGCTCCGGAGAAGAAATTCCTTTGATGTTTAAGGTGTATTCCGTTAACAACAAGAGCACCGAAGATGAAGAAGCGAAGGATGAATCGACCGAGGAGAAAAAAGAGGGTGGCATCGATTCGGAATACATAAAGACAAAAGGATATTGCCTTGGCTTTAATTTTTCACAGGGGGTGAGTAACTAATGATCCAAAAAAGCAATAAAAAATTAAAGTTTAATATTGTGGATGGAGTGGTTTTATTCCTTGTAGTTATTTGCATATCAACGATAATTTGCAGAGCAGTTTTGGTAGATGGTGAGTATCAGCAGATTGATGAAAAGCAATGTTGGATCGGCTTTGAAATAGATATTGGTGACGGAAAGGATACTGACGTTTATGAAAGTCTTTTTGAATATATTGCTATAGGAGAAAGCGTAACTGCGCTTATTGCGGATGAAAAAAATGAGAATGCTGAGACGGTGGCCTTTGGATGCATTCAAAAATTAGAGTATTCCGATGATACCAAAACAAAGGTTATCGGTTACATAATTGCCGAAGGAGACGTGACGAACGAAGGCTTTAAAATTAAGAATAGCAATTCAACAATTTACGTCGAAAAAAGCTTGGATATTTTTACAGAAAGAGCTATAACAACCATAAAAATAGTTTCTTTTGAGTGGAAATAATAATCAAATTTATCGATTTTTGCTCAAAAGTGTGCAAAATCATCAAAAATGGTGTGTTTTTTGTTAAAAGTTTGGACAAATGCACGAATTCTTTCTCTTGATTTTGTTCGCGTAACTTGTTATAATATAGTTAAGTAACTATGCACGTTTTTGTGGCTTTATTTTGATAGGAGCGTTATTATGATTACAAAAGAGGTAAAAATCTCAAATGCAATAGGACTTCATGCCCGCCCTGCAACTTTCTTTATTCAAAAAGCAAATACCTATACAAGCTCCATTTGGGTTGAAAAGGACGATCGCAAGGTTAATGCGAAAAGTCTTTTGGGTGTTCTTTCCTTGGGTATCGCAAAGGGAATGACTATAACACTCGTTGCAGACGGTCAGGACGAGGCGCTTGCCCTTGAAGGCCTTGCTACACTCATAGACACAGGCTTTGAGGAATAATTTTTATCACATTAATTAATGAAAATCGGCGAGGAGTTTTTCTCCTCGCCAATTTACTCTAATAAGAAAAAGGTTAGTTTGGGTTTGACCGCGGACTCCACTGTGAGCCCCTACGAGGATTTTCGGTAATTTTGTCAAAGCAGAGCAATTTTGATAGCAATACGGCTACGCAATTATCAGCAAAATCCTTATGTATTATTTGATTTCAATCCAATAATGCGATTTGCGCGAATTTATTTCAAACCTACTTATAAAAAGTATTTGGCGTCAGGGGTTTCCCGAAGCGACATTTATGAGCTTTGGGAGTTCACGGGTCTTTTTCAAAAAGAACGAAAAAATCCTTGTTTAAACTAACTTCTACGAAAGGAGCGTGATTTTTTTGCCAACTAAAGCGGAATTATTAGTTAAAGCTAACGGCTTGCCAATTCGTCCGGGCGTATATATTATGCGTGATAGAGCTGGAAAGGTTATATACGTTGGCAAGAGCGCAAAGCTCAAAAATCGCGTTTCACAGTATTTTCAAAATAGTGAGAAGAATGTTAAAACTGCCAAGATGGTGGCATCGGTTTTTGATTTTGACTACGTTTTGTGTGACACGGAGATTGAAGCTCTCTCGCTTGAGAATTCACTTATCAAGCAATATAGCCCTCGCTATAACATTCGCTTAAAGGATTCAAAGACGTATCCTTATATAAAGATAACTAACGAGGAATATCCGAGAATTCAGTTTACAAGAAAGCGGCTTGCGGATAAGGCGAGATATTTTGGACCTTATCAGAGCGCATCAACGGTTTTCGGGATTATGTCCTTGCTCAATAAAACACTCGGTATTCCAAGCTGCAAGCTTTCCTTTCCAAGGGATATTGGTAAGGGCAGGGAGTGCTTGTATTATCAGATGAAGCAATGCTGCGGTGCTTGTCAAGGTCACGTTAATGCAGAGGAGTATAACGAGCTTATAAAAACGGCTATTGATATTCTTAAGGGTAACACGAGAGGGGCGATTTCCTCACTTGAAGAAAAGATGTATGCTCATAGTGAAGCCGAGCAGTATGAAGCGGCAATTAAGTGCCGAGATACGATACGAGCACTCGAAAGGATTAGGGAGAAGCAGAAGGTGGTTGACTCCCCGGACGCTGAATATGATGTTATTGCGCTCTATACCGACGAGCTTTGCTCGGCTCTTGCGATTTATTCGGTGCGCGAGGGCGTTTTAAACGGCAAAAACGATTACCTTTTCGGTGCGGACAAAATTCTTGACGACGCATCTCTCACCGCCTTTTTGGTTGACTATTATTCGCATTCCGATTCAATTCCGAAAAAAATCGTGCTTGACGATACCGTAAGCGTTGAAAACGAGCTTTTATCCAAGTTTTTGAGTGAGCAGAGCGGTAGAAAAGTTACACTTTGGACACCTCAGCGCACCGAGATGAAAAAGCTTTGCGATATGATTCTTGACAATGCGAAGGAAAAAGCGCAGGCATTCGTTAAGGAATATGAAAAGGACAATTCAATTCTATTTCGCCTTGCCGAGCTTTTGGAGCTCGAAAGCATACCCCAAAGGATTGAGGCGTATGATATTTCAAATCTTGGAGCAGAGCATAAAACGGGCGGGGTGGTTGTGTACGTTGACGGAAAGCCGAAAAAGAGCGATTACCGTTCGTTCAATATAAAGGACGTTGACGGTACGGACGATTACGCGTGTATGCGCGAGACGCTTCGCCGCAGACTCTCACATCTTTCCGACACACAGGGATCGATGGGAGAATATCCCGACCTCATTTTGCTTGACGGCGGAAAAACGCACGTGGGTGCTGTTCGCCAGGTGCTTCGTGAAATGGAGATTGATATTCCCGTTTTCGGTATGGTGAAGGACGATTACCACAAAACGCGCGCGCTTTGTACCGAGGGCGAGGAGATAAGTATCGCGCGTGAACAGGCGGTTTACGGACTTGTCTTCAGAATTCAAGAGGAAGTGCATAGGTTTACCGTTTCGAAAATGAGTAATGCCAAATCGAAAACTATAAAAAAATCGTCGCTTGAAAAGATTAAGGGCATTGGAGGGGCAAAGGCGAAGTTACTTCTCGCTCACTTTGGCGGTATTTCAGCTATCAAAAATGCTACCTTTAACGAGCTTTGCGCAGTGAAGGGAATTACTAAAACGGATGCACAAAGCATTATAGATTATTACAAAAACGGAGTTTGATTTATGAGAATTATAACGGGTAAGGCGAGGGGAGTGCGTCTTGATACGCTTGACGGGCTCGACACCCGCCCAACGAGTGAACGAAGCAAGGAAGCCATTTTTTCGATGCTCCAATTTGAAATTGAGGGCAGAGTGGTGCTGGATCTTTTTGCGGGCTCGGGACAGATGGGACTTGAGGCACTCAGCAGATGGCAAGTAGGGTTTATCTTGTTGACGCCGGCAAGCGCGCCTTTGAAATTATCAAAAGGAATATCCAAAAAACTCGTCTTGAGGGCGCAGTTGCTCTTTGCGAGGACTCACTTTCTTTCCTTAAAAAGCAGAGCGGAGTGGAGGAATATGACATAGTTTTTCTTGACCCACCCTATGCAAGTGACCTTATTAACGATGCCCTTTCCTTGCTTTGTGATAGGGATTTGATAAAGGAAACGTCATATGTCGTATGCGAGAGCGATAGATTTGATTTTCTGAATGAAAAAAATCAGGCGAATTTTGAAATAATTAAGACAATGAAGCACGGAATTGCGCATATTTCCGTACTTAAAAAGAGTGGAGAAAAAGAATGAATATTGCAGTTGTGCCGGGTAGCTTTGACCCGATGACAGTAGGACACATAAATATTATCGAGCGCGCCTCAAAGCTTTTTGATAAGGTTTTCGTTGCCGTGATGATAAACGATACAAAGAGCTATATGTTCACGCGTGAGCAGAGAACGGAGATAGCGCGTCTTTCGGTTGCGCATCTTCAGAACGTTGAGGTCATTTTTGACGATGGAATGCTTGCGGATTTGACCCTGCGCCTTGATGCGAACGTGATAGTTAAAGGAATTCGTGATTATAAGGATTATCAATACGAATTCGAGATGGCGCAGTTCAATTCCAAGAGAAATCCGAAGGCGCAGACCGTATTTTTGCCCTGCGACGAGGGAGCGAGAGAAATTAGCTCCACCGCCGTGCGCGACCGCCTTGCTCACGGTAAGGATATTTCCGATATTATTTCAAAAAATGCCATAAATTATATATATAGCTTGGATTAAAATAACCGCCCGTTTTTTTGGGGCGGTTTTGTGTTGCGCTTCAAATTTTGATTTGTTGGGGAGAAGTTACAAAGAAAAAGAATTGTCACTTTTTTTAAAAAAGTAACCAAAAAACTTTTTAATCGTGGGAATAAATTAAAGCCGTGCAAATCGTATTGTTTGATTGAAATCAAACAATACATAACGATTTTCAAAAGCGACTTTTTTGCTTTAACTAACTTTTTTAACATTCCGCTAAATCTCAATTTGCTTATGAATTTACAAAATAATGCAGATAAGACCGCTTGAGCCCTCGTTGATGATGCGCTCAAGGGTTTCGGAGAGCTTGTTGCGTGATTGCTCGGGGATGTGGTCGAGCTTCGTGTGGAGTCCCTCGTTCATTAGTTCATAGAGTGACTTGCCAAACATATTTGACTCCCAAATCTTCTTGGGGTCCTCTTCAAATTCTTCGAGCAAATATTTCACAAGGTCCTCGCTCTGCGCTTCGCTTCCGACGATGGGGTTGATCTCCGTTTCGATATTGGCGCGAATCATATGAATGGATTGTGCGCTTGCGCGGAGCTTAACACCGTATCCGCCTTGACGTTTTACAATTTCGGGTTCTTCAAGGGAGAGCGCGCTTGCGTCGGGCATTACGATGCCATATCCCTTTTCCTGCGCCTCAAGGAATGCCTCGGAAATGCGGTCAAATTCGCTCTTTTTCTTGGAGTATTCGCGGAGCATATAAACGAGCTGTTCTTCCGAGTCAATGTCGAAGCCGGTAAGCTCGGATAATACCTTGAAATATAATTCCTCGGAGCAATACACGGAAAGACGCGCACCGCCGCAGCCATAATCAATGCTATCAAAGGCAAAACGGCTCACGAATTCATTATCCGAAAGGGGAGAGAATGCGTTTTTGATTTCCCCCACCCTTTCAACCTGCAGGGCGCATTTGCAAATGCTATCGGTTATGGATTTTCTAACAGGGTGATTTACTTCAAGCGCCTGCATCCAACCCGGGAGCTTAACACGGATTTCGGTTACGGGGAATTCACAAAGCACCATTTCAAGAATGTTTTTAATGTCCTCGCTGTCAAGCTCAAGGCAGTTAACGAGTGCCACGGGCGCGCCGTATTTTTCCTCTAATTCGTACGCGAGGGCGATGGATTTGGGGTCGGAGGGATGCGCGGAGTTGAGTATCATCGCAAAGGGCTTTCCGATTGCCTTTAACTCGTTTACAACTCGCTCCTCTGCGTTGACGTAGCTCTCGCGAGGAATGTCTCCAATGCTACCGTCGGTGGAGATGAGCATACCTATGGTAGAATGCTCGTTGATGACCTTTTTTGTGCCAAGCTCTGCCGCTTCAACGAAGGGCATAGGTTCAGTTTGCCAGGGAGTGCGCACCATTCTCGGTTGACCTTCTTCAAGTGTGCCGAGCGCATCCGGGACGATATATCCAACGCAGTCGATCATTTTAACGCGCATCGTTTCACCCTCGCCCATCTCAATCGTAACAGCGTTGTCGGGAATGAATTTCGGCTCTGTAGTCATTACCGTTCGCCCACCTGCGCTTTGCGGTAGTTCGTCACGCGCGCGATCACGGTCATAGCCCTCCTTAATGTTGGGAAGTACCATAGATTCCATAAAACGCTTGATAAACGTGGATTTGCCGCTTCGAACAGGACCAACAACACCAATGTAGATGTCGCCACCCGTCCTGCGCGCTATATCCTTATAAATTGAATGTTCGCTCATATATTAACCTCCAAAATTAGCTTCGGTTAATTATATGTGCCCTTTTTATAGTTTAGAACGTGCTTGTTTTGTTTTTAACCGGACGAGCATATAAATTGGGATTTAGCGGGATGTTGAAAAAGTTAGTTAAAGTTAAGATCGCCTACGCGGCGGGCGCCCACTTTTGAAAAAAGTGGGTCAAAACAATCGCTTGGTGTGTTCAGATTATGCGTAAATTTTCGATAATTCGCAAACGAATTATCGGTTTTGGAAGTCCAACAC
>JAFVRQ010000043.1 GCA_017504245.1 Clostridia bacterium
GATTTATCGAGTAGTTACAAAAATAAAAATGTTGTTCTTTTTTGAAAAAAAAGAACCAAAAAACTTTTAAAAGTGGGTAAAAGAGTAGCCGTGAAGTTAGCGAAAACACTACTAAACTCCGCGCAAATCGTTCCAACGGTGTTGGAACAAAACGATTTAGCTCACACGTTCGCAAAATCTGTGATTTGCTACCACTGAATATAGCCATTTTGGTAGCTATATGGCCACGCATTGTAGTAGCAAATTAGATTTTTCGACAAGGGAGAAAAATCATCTGTGTCAACTCGTTGACACAATTTGCGCGAAATTTTGCCGCGAAGCTACATAAAAGTTTTGCGGAGCTTTTTCACTTTTCGGTTTTGCGTTAGCAAATGTTTGCCGTGAGGCAAGCAAGAAAAGAGGCGACCTATTTTTTGCTTTAACTAACTTTCCGATAAATCAAAATTTGAAACACAAAAACGAGAGGCACAAGACCTCTCGTTGTTTTTATCTTTTACTTATTTCTGTTATAAATAATATAAAGTCCGTCAAGCACCATATCGGGATCGAGCGTAATTTCGTGTTTACAATGCGGAATTATCGCGTGTGAATAGCCACCCGTTGCAAAAACGGGTAATTCCCTGCCAAACTCCTCGCAAAAACGGTCAATCATACCGTCAATCATAGCCGCGTGTCCAAAAACCGCACCGCTTTTCATACATTCGATGGTGTTCGTGCCAATCGCCTTGTCGGGCGCGTCCAAGCTAAATTGAGGCAGCTGTGCCGTTCCCGACGATAGCGCGCGCATACTCATCATCACACCCGCCATAATCGAAACGCCAACGAATGTTCCCTCCTCATTAACAAGCATCATCTTCGTAGCCGTTCCCATATCGACGATAAGAGATGGTGAACCGTGCTTAAAATGAGCCGAAACGCAAGCGCAGATAAGATCCGCTCCAACGCTCGAGGGGTCGTCGCAAACAACCCTGATACCCGTGTCGAGCTTCAGAGAAACGTGCATTGCTTCAACCCTGTAAAGCTCACGCATAACACTGCGCATAACCGACGAAAGAGTTGGAACAACAGATGAAATAATCGCTCCCCTAACGCCGTTCCTTCTGACTCCCTTCAAGGTGAGCATTTGACAAATAATGCTTTCGTATTCCTGCACGGTTTTTGTCGCATCTGTGGAAAGTCTTGTAACAAACTGTAACTTACCGTCAAGGTATCCGCCTATGGCAATATCCGTGTTTCCTATATCAATGCAAAGAATCATATCTTATCTTGTGAAGAAATCAACAACGTCCTTTGCAAGTCTGTCGGGGCAATCCACCATAGGCGAGTGTCCGCAATTCTCATAAGGAATTAAAATTGCAAGATTACCAAGCGCATTGTAGTTATCCATAACCATATAATCCGGAACAACAACGTCCTTAGCCGCAGTGGTGAGCGCAACGGGACATTTAATATCGTGAATTGTACCGTCGCCCTTGCCGTAAACAGTATATTCATCGGACATATTAAAGTTGGCAAGTGCCCAGTCAAGGTCAACGAGGTTTCTCTGCTTCAAGGTTTCAGCCATCCAAAGCTCGTTTTGCTCTCTTGTGGGCTTATTTACCGTGTAAATCGTTGCATCCCAAATTGCAGTCATCGTTGCAAAATCTCCCTTTTCAAAGCAAGCAAGCGCAGGGGCAACCTGAAGGGGGTCCTTGGCCATATCTTCCTTTGAAGCATAGGGCTTGCCGGTAGATTTATAATTTTCCTTTTGAAATACGGGATAGCCCTTAAGTCCTGCGCCCTCAATATCGAAAAATTTCTTTATCCTTTCAGGGTATTTTGCGCAGAGCTTCAAGGATACGCCGCCACCGTTTGACCAGCCAACGAGATAAACGGAGTCAAGCTCAAGAGCATCCATAAATAGCGCAACGTCGTCCGCAAGCTCCTCAAGCGTGTCAAATCTCTCGTTATAGGAGCTGTCACCGAAGCCGCGAAGGTCAACGGCAACGCATCTGTATTTGTCCTTAATTCTCGTGATAAGGGGCTCGTAGTGAACGGAGGAGGACATATTTCCGTGTATCATAAGTACAACGTCGCCCTGACCCTCATCAAGATATGCAAGAGTTTCTTTTCCAATGGATATATATTTCTTTTCCATAAGTAATCTCCTAAAAATTAAATTTGTACGGGCTCGTCGTCAAGGTTGACAAAGCCGAGAGTAAGCGAGAGGAAGGAATTTGCATCCTCATACATACTCGCGTGTCCCGAGCCGTTGATTGTTACATAATTGCTGCCCTTAATTCTCTCGTGGAGTAAAATCTGCTCTGTGGGAGGAACAAGTCCGTCCTCTGAGCTTGAAATAATAAGAGTTGGGCAATTTATTTCGCAAAGTCTGTCCATATAGTTATAATCCCTTGAGCTGTCCGTCAAGCGAATTAACGCCTCAAGCACCGCGGGATTGGAAAAATACGGAATAAGAGTTCCCTCACGTCTTTCCATCCACTCCGACTGATTTTCATAGAACTGCGTGGAATAGATAACGGGGATTGTCGTTAAGTAATATGCAAGTCCGTCACCCGTTCTGGCAACCGCGTTCCAGCCGTCACCAATCTTGCGAAGCCAATCGGACGTTCTTCCGCAGGTGTTGGCAAGAACCAAACGGCGCACTCTTTCGGGGTGCTCAACCGCATACTGAATTGCAACCTCACCGCCGTATGAAATACCCATAATGCTAACCCTTTCATAAGGAAGCACGTCAAGAAGCGCATCAAGAAGGCGCACCTGAATTGCGTGGGTGTAGCCTTCCTTCATTCGTGAGCTTTGACCCTGATCAAGAAAGTCAACAAGAATTGCAATATTGTTTTTCGAAAGGTTTTTGAGCATCGGCTTCCAAGAGTTAGTGGACATCATTATTCCGTTAAGAATAAGGAGTGGCTCGCCGCCCGTGCCGTGTACCTCATAATAAACCTTGTATCCTTCAAAATTGAAAAATGCCATAATCTTCCCTCAATTAACCGGCAATAATGCCAAGAGCGATAGCTTCCTTAGTGAGCTGCTCTCTGAAATCGGGATGAGCTACTGAAATGATGAGCTTAGCTCTTTCCTCCATAGCAGTACCGCGAAGGCAAACCGCACCGTATTCCGTAACTAGCCAGTCAATATCGTTTCTTGAAAGAGAAACAGCCGCGCCCTGCTTGAGAAGAGGAACGATCTTTGATGTTTCCGTTCTCTCTCCCGTTGCCTTGTTCTTAACCATAGCGGTTGAATAAAGAGCGATAATTGACTTACCGTTCTTGGACTTCTGCGCGCCGATAGCCGTGTCTGCCTGTCCGCCCGTTCCTGAGAACTGAACGTGACCGATTGACTCGGAGCAGCACTGACCAAAGAGGTCAATTTCAATCGTTGAATTAATAGAAACCTGATTATCGTTCTGTGAGATAGTGTGAGGATCGTTTACGTATGCGCCGTCCATAATGCAAACCGCGGGGTTATCGTCAATATAATCGTAAAGCTCTTTTGTACCCATAGCAAATGCCGCAACCATCTTGCCCTGATGAGTCTGCTTGCACTTACCCGTGATAACGCCTGCCTTTGCAAGCTTAACCATACCTGACGTGAGCATTTCCGTGTGAACGCCAAGATCCTTCTTGTCCATAAGAGAAGCCGCAACCGCGTTAGGGATACCGCCGATACCGAGCTGAATGCAGTCACCATCGTTAATCATAGAAGCAATCGTCTTACCGATGATAAGATCCTTTTCATTGGGCTCAGCGTCAGCAATTTCGGGCATAGGATAATCACATTCAACAACGTAATCAACGTCGTTAAGGTGGAGCTGAACGTCACCAAAGGTTCTTGGAGCATTGGGGTTGATTTCAAGAATAACCGTCTTTGCTTCCTTAATCATTGCCATTTCATAAGTATTAGACAAGGAGAGGGACACGTATCCGTGCTTGTCGGGCATAGATGCAATACCAACGTAGATGTCGGGCTTGCGATAGCAAAGACGCTTAAAGGACGCGAGATGCAAATGGTTATAGATGAAGCTGATATTTCCGTTTGCGTGCGCCTTTCTGAGCACGGGTGTATAGAACCAGCCCTCCGTTCTGAAGGACTCCTTGTAAGCAGGATTTGTCATAAACTCGTAAGCCCCCATAGGAAGGCAGTTGCTCACCATAACGTTCTTAACGTTATCTGCTATAGTGTGAAGGTTAGTCATAAATTCTCTGCCCTCAGCTGAACCAAGACCCGTTACAATGTAATCACCGCTCTTAACAAGTGAGAGTGCTTCTGTAATCGATACGTATTTTGCCATAGTTTATTCTCCTTTTTTATAGTAAAATTGTTTTTAAAAATCTATTTAAATCGCAAAAAGCGAATTGTTTACAAAGTTAAAAATTTATTAATATTTGTTAATAGTTTGTTTATAATTTGTTAATAATTTTAGGGGTTTTCCCCGCCCTTTCGGGCGGGGATATTGTTATTTTTAGAGTTTTTTAATTTAGCTTGTTGGAATTATTCCTGAAGAAGAGCTCTGTAATCTTCAATGGACATAAGACCGTGAACAGTTATGCTTGTTGCTGCGTGCTGTACTGTTGCACCTTCTTCAAGGTTATGAGAGTCAAATACCCAAGTAAGAGCAAAGGACTGAACGCCAGATCTCATACCGTTTGCGAAGCTGAGTGCGTCTGCCATTGCGATCTTATATTCCTTGGATTCAAGAACACTGATAAGGTTCTTACGAGAAAGTGCCTTGCCGGAAGCTTCAAGCTCTTCCATTGCCTGGCAGAAGAGGTCACCTGCGATGTAACCTGCAAGTGCGTATGCATCATAGCTCATTGCAAATGCTGTGGGATCCTTAATGCTTGTAGCATAATTATAGATATTGTTAGCCACTACCCAGTATTCCTCTGTATAACCTGCTACGCCTGCACCGCCATTGTGGAGACCGAATGCAGCATACATCTGATAAAGAGGAGAGCTTTCATCCTTATAAACATATTCTGCAGAGGAAATATCAAGCCACGCCTGAGCAAAGATATTCATTGTGGTGAAGATATCATAATATTGTTCCTGCAATACGTTGCCCGCATTGAAGGTTGCTGCAGAAGCATTGTTATAAGATGTAAGAACATTGCACTTATAGTCAACATTTGCCATTGTTGTAAGAGCTGTGAGATAGTCACCGCCGATAACTGTAAGAAGTACAACGTCACAACCTGCTGCCTTAAGAGCATTAACTGCTGCAGAATAGTCAGTAGAGTTAACTTCCTGAATGATAACGTTATTCTTCTTATCTGCAGGAAGGTTGTTCATCTCGTCCTTAATACCTGCAAGAAGGCTCTGAGATGCTTCGTTAGAGTTAGCGATAACGCCTACCTTAGTTGCTGCAAGACCGCCCTTGTCTGTGGGAGCGAAAGCGCGAAGAATAAGCATTCTACCCTCTGTCTTGTTAAGGGGCTGAATGGGAACGATACCCTTTTCACCAAGAGTGGAAGCATTTTCATTAAGAAGCTCTTCGTTACCTGCTGCTGCATAAATCATAGGAACTTCTTCGTCAATAAGAGTTTCAAGAGTTACGTCAACTGCATAAGAGCCAAAGTGACCAACGATTGCAAATACTTCGTCTTCGTGAATAAGCTTTTCAAGAAGAGTGGTGGAGTTTTCTGCAAGACCGCCATCATCATAGTGCTTAAGCTTGATGGATTTACCGTTGTAGCCGCCTGCCTTGTTGTAAGCATCAAATGCTGCCTGAATACCGAGGTTGAAGGGTGCACCAACGGATGCAAGAGCACCTGTTGTACCAGCTGTATTACCTACCCAAATGGTATCGTCTGTGATACCGAGAAGGTCGTCGGGCTCATCTGTTTCAGTAGGATCAGTTGTCTTGTTATCGTTTCCGCAAGCTGCGAACATACCAAGACAAAGCACAAGTGCAAGAACGAGTGAAAGAAGTTTTGTGAATGTGTTTTTCATAAGTTTTCTCCTTATAGTTTTATTAACATCACCGCTTTTTGCGATGCAATGCTTTAGTTTATTTTCCGCCAAGATATGCGGCGATGAGGCGCTCGTCCTTTAAGAGCTCCTCACTCTTGCCGTGCATACTTATCTTTCCAAGCTCTAGAACGTATGCATAATCGGCAATTTTAAGTGTTGAAAGAGCATTCTGCTCAACGATGAGGATGGTTGTTCCCTCTTCTTTAATTTTCACAAGCGTATTGAAAATATCCTTTATAAGAAGGGGCGCAAGTCCCAAGGACGGTTCATCGAGAACGAGCAATTTTGGTGAGCCCATAAGAGCGCGTCCTATAGCAAGCATCTGTTGCTCACCGCCCGAAAGCGTTGAGGATTGCTGCTTTGCTCTCTCCTTAAGCCTTGGGAAAAGAGTATAAACTCGCTCAAAATTCTTTTGAAGCTCTTCTTTACTCTTAATATTGTATCCACCAACACGAAGATTTTCTTCAACAGTAAGACCGATAAGAACGTGACGTCCCTCAGGAGATTGCATAATACCCATCTGCGCAATTTTATGGGCGGGCTTTCCGCTGATCTTTTTGCCCTCAAAGGTAATTTCTCCCGCACTCGGCTTTAAAAGACCTGCAATAACCTTAAGAGTTGAGGTTTTTCCCGCACCGTTTGCGCCAAGGATTGCAACAATCTGTCCCTCTTCAACCGAAAGGTCGATACCCTTTATTGCGGTAATAGGACCGTAATTGAGTTTAACGTTAGATAATCTAAGAATTTCGCTCATATTACTCCTCCTCACTAACGCCAAGATACGCCTCTTGGACTGCTTCATTCTTTTGAATTTCTTCGGTTGTGCCAATACCGAGCATTTGTCCGAAGCTTATTGCGCAAACCGTATCACAAACGTTCATTACGAGTCCCATATCGTGCTCAACGAGAAGGATGGTTACACCGAATTCATCACGGATTTTGCGAATAGTTTCGGTAAGCTCTGCAGTTTCGCTGTCGTTAAGACCCGCCGCCGGCTCATCCATAATGATGAGCTTTGCATCCGCCATCAAGGCACGCGCAATCTCAACCTTTTTAAGAATACCGTAAGGAAGTCCCATTGCATACCAGCCTGCATAGCTTTCAAGCCCCATAAATCTGAGAATTCTCATTGCCTTTGCACGAAGCATCTTATCCTCTTTTTTAAGAGAAGGGGTTGCAAAAACGTGACCCCAGAAGCCCGTTTTGTAGCTTCTCGTGCTTGCAACGAGAAGATTTTCCATAACTGAAACCTCTTTTACAAGCTCGATATTCTGGAACGTTCTGCCAATGCCCTGCAAAATAATATCGTGTACCTTGAAGGAACGAAGGTCAACTACCTCGCCGTATTTATTCTCAAAATACATATCTCCGCCCGTTGCGTTATAGAATCGAGTGATACAGTTAAATACCGTGGTTTTGCCCGCACCGTTAGGACCGATAAGACCAAAAATCTCGCCCTTCTTAACGTTAAAGCTGAGATCGTCAACCGCCTTTAGGCCGCCAAAGTACATTTTGAGTCCCTTAACCTCAAGCAGAACATCGTCGGGAAGCGTATGCGTTGCCTTAATCTTATGCTTTGCTTTTGAGAGTTTCTTCTCATTTTTGATTATCTTATCCTGAATTTTGGACTTTTCCTTGTAAAGCTTTGCTGTATATTCCGCTTCAAGCTTTGCTTTTAATGCAAAATACTCATTTTCAAGCGCGGCTTTTTTGCGATTGTAAGGAACAACGAACGTTAAGCTGTTCTTTTCAAGGAAGCGCGCCTTCTGTTTTTCAAGCCTTTCAATATATTTTGCTCTTTTTTTATCAAGAGCGCGCATCTTTTTATCGCGGGATACCAAAAGATAGCCAAAGGGCTCCCCCTTACTTGCTTTTTTGAAAATCTTTTTAGCGATTCCGTGATTGAGCTTTCTCTGCTTCATATATGACCTAACGTCATATTTCTGAAGCTTGGCTTCAAATTCCGCCTCTGCATACTGTTCTTTATTGCACGCTTCAAAAGCCAATTTTGCGATTTTTCTGTTGCCCTTTATTAAGAATTCGTTAAGCTTTTTATCAAGTTTTTCATCGTATTTTCCTTCAAGTGAAGCAAGCTCCTCACGGTAAAAATCAAGGTGTTTACGAAGCTTGATAATATTTTTTTGAGTTAAAGAGTTCTTTTTAGCCAAGATCCTTGCCATAAATACCCTCCTTAATCTTTTTATACCATACTTTTACCTTTGCCTTAAGCTCAAGAATGAGCTGCGCAAGTCCGCCCGGGAAGAACATTACCACGATAATAACGAGCGCACCCGATATAAACGTAATAAATTCGGGGTTTTCAGCGAAAAACGGAATATCCTGCAAAATAGCCGTTTGCATACCGTACATCACGAACGAGCCGAATACCGCTCCCCAAATGGACTTAAATCCGCCGATAATTACTGCAGCCAGAATATTGAGTGAGGTAATAAGCGCATAATATCCGCTTGCGTTTGATGCCTGAATGGAACGAATGGTAATCATAATCATAACACCCGAAAGTGCTGCGTACATAGTACAGATTACGAATGCCAAAAGTCTGTATTTAATAAGACTTATTCCCATTGCCTGCGCCGCCGCCGTGCTATTCTTCATAGCGAGCATTGCTCTGCCCGTTGGGCTATTGATAATATTGTGAGTTATTATCATCACTACAACAAGCAACGTAGCAACGATATAAAGTGAATGCTGCTTCTTTATCAATGTGCCGAAAAGCTCGAAGTTTTTAACCTTAATCTTATCTTCAACCACCATATAAACGTTACGGAGAATTTCAGAAAGACCAAGAGTTAAAATAACGAGATAAATTCCTTCAATTCGAAGTGAAATGAAGCCGACCACAACACCGATAAGAGCTGCCACCAAAAGTGCAGCCACAATTGCCACGGGCAAAGGAAGCTCCGCCTGATACATTACGTAATGAACAGAATAAGAGCCAATTCCGATAAAACCGCCCGTTCCGAGAGATGCAAGTCCCGAATATCCCATAAGCAAGCAGAAGCCTATAGAGGCAATTGCAAACGAGAACGATATTGCCAAACTCGATTGCAACGAATAAGGAATCAAATCGGGAATTATCTTGTTTGTTGCAAGGTATGCAACAACGTAGCATAATACTCCGAAAAGAATATAGTGACCAATTGGATTAAAGAAAAGAGCTCTCGCCACTTTTGTAAATCTTTCATCCTTTGGCGGTGTTTTGCCAAGTAAGGCGTAATTTTTATTCAAATATTTCTTCATAATATTACACCTTCTTTGCTATTTTTTTGCCGAATATACCCTGCGGCTTAAAGAAAATAATCACAAGGGCTATTCCATAAACAAATACCATTGACCAACCCGTGAGATCGGGTCTTCCCATCACGTTAACCGCGTATTGAACGAGGTTATTTGCAAGAGGAATCATAAGCGCCGCAATTACGGGACCGTGGAAGGTGGAAAATCCGCCTAAAATTCCCGCAAGGAATGCAAACACCTGATAGTTTGTCATAAAGTAAATATTAACCGTGTTTCCGGAGGAGGCGTTTATCGTTGCCGCAAGAGCGCCGATAGCACCCGCAAGTCCCCACGAAACTGCGGTAACTACGTGTGTATTAATTCCCATCATTCCCGCAACGTACTCGTTTGATGCCGTAGCGCGCACCGAAAGACCCCATTTTGAGTATCTTAACAATACGAATATTGCACCAATCACAACGATTGTCATTGCCATACAAACAAGTGAGTTTTTCGGAAAGGAAACGTTACCGTCTGCAAGGTCGAATGAAATTAAGCCCTTAACGAAGGGGGTAAATCCGGGATTTACGATACCGAAAACCAAGGGAGTCGCTCCAACCACGATGGAAATAAGTCCCATTGTGATAATCTGCTTACCAAGTGCGTTAACGTATCTGCCACGTCTGAAAATACCCACGTCTATTACGATGGCTATGAGCATTGAAACAAGCATACCCGCGGGTAATGCAAGCCAAATTGAAAGCCCGTTTGACGTCATTACACTCGAAACAACGTATGCGCCGAATGCGGAAATTACGCCCTGCGCAAAGTTCGTTGTAAACGAAGTCTTGAATATCAGAGTAATAGCCATCGTAACAAGGGCGGTAACACACATAGGAATTATCGATCCAAATAATGTGCTAAGAAAATATGCCATAAGTTATCCCCACTGAATAATATTTGCAGCCCAGGTATAACCGATACCTGCCGCGATCATACATACCGTGTCGCCTGCCTTAACCTTGCCCTCTTTAAGCGCAAGCTCAAGAGAGAGAATCTGGTCGATCTGACCGATATGTCCGTAATTTTCAAGATAAATCGTCTGATCCTCTGAAAGTCCGAGGTCCGCAAGCATTGCCTTATGACCGCTTCTCTTGATGTGAAGAATTGAAAGGTAGTCAATATCCTCTCTCGTCTTACCCGATTTGCGAAGCGCTTCGTCGATGCAATGATACCAGTTAGGCATTGAAACCGTATTAAGAAGTCCCTTCATCTTGGGCGAATCCATAAGGCGAAGCATACCGTATTCCTTATAGTTTTCGGGAGTTACGGGCTCAAGAATACCACCAACCTTAGAACCGCAAGTATGAACAACGCTGCCGTCACTCATAAGGTGTGTGCCAAGGAGCAAATTCTTGCCGTAATTCTTCTTAAGAAGGATCGCGCCGCCGCCTGCACCGAGGTTGAACATAAAGGAAACACCGCTATCCGTATAGTCAATGAAATCACAGTTACGGTAGCCGCCGCAAACGAGAACCGTGTTGATTTCATCGTCTGCAATAAGCATATCCTTTGCAAGCTTCATAGCGGAAACCGCCGTGCAGCAACGGTTCTGAACGTCGATACCCCAAGCGTTCTTTGCTCCGATTCTATCCTGAACGTAGCAAGCGCTTGTTGTGAGAGGATATTCCTTCCACTCCTCTGTGATACAGAGAATAGCGTCGATTTCAAGGGGATCAACACCGCAGTTTTCAAGGCATTTGAGAGCCGCAAGCGCACCCATTTCCTGCGTTCCGTCGCAGGGATCGTTGCTTGGCATATATTTTTGATTAATGCCGAGCTTATCTCTAACTGCGTCCTCACTCCAAACGCCACCCGTGGCATCGGAGATTTCCTTTGCAGTCATTATCTTTTTGGGTAAGTAAGTACCTACTCCAACTATTCCAACGTTTACCATAATATTTTCCTCCCAATATTCAGTGGATTAAAGTCTCATACCGCCGTTAACGGAGAGAACGTGACCTGTTACATACGAAGAATCGTCACTTGCAAGGAAGAGAGCCGCCTTTGCGATCTCCTCGGGCTGACCGAGACGTCCAAGCATTGTAAGACCTGCAAATTTCTTAAGGAGATCTTCGGGAACTGTCTTCATCATATCCGTCATAATGTAACCGGGAGCAATTGCGTTGCATCTTACGGGAACGCCCTTGCGTGCAAATTCCTTTGCCCAAGTCTTTGTAAGACCGATAACACCTGCCTTAGACGCCGCATAGTTTGCTTGACCGATATTACCGTATTCACCAACAACGGATGAAATGTTAATAATTGAGCCGCCGCCGATTTCCTCCATAAAGGGTCCTACGTATCTTGTGAGGTTGAATACGCCCTTTAAGTTAATGTCGATAACGAGGTCCCACTGATCGTCGGTCATCTTTCTTGTCATAGAGTCGCGAGTGATACCTGCATTGTTAACGAGAATATCAATCTTGCCGTACTTCTCTTTTACGTATTCAAAGAAGTTTTTGCAAGCTTCACCGTCGGTTACGTTGAGCTGATAGTATTCAACGTTTTCGTTTTCATAGGTAAGGGGCATCATATCAACTGCGACAACCTTTGCGCCCTCTCTTGCAAACGTTTGAGCCATTTCACCGCCAAGACCCTTTGCGCCACCTGTTACGATAGCAACCTTGTTTTCCAATCTCATAGTTTTTCCTTCCTTATATTAAATATTTTTAAGAACTACTGCAGTACCCATACCGCCGCCGATACAAAGAGATGCAACACCGTATGTTTTGCCGCTTCTCTTCAATTCGTGAGCAAGGGTTACGATAATTCTGTTACCGGATGCGCCAACGGGATGTCCGAGAGCTATAGCGCCACCGTTTACGTTGCAACGGGTAACTATGTATTCGGGATCAACTCCGTGACCCTCTGAAAGAAGCTTAACAACGCCGAGTGACTGGGCCGCGAACGCTTCGTTAAGCTCAAACAGTTCGATTTCATCGAGCTTCATTCCTGCATTTTTGAGTGCGTTCGTTACCGCGGGAACGGGACCGAGTCCCATTACATCGGGCTCAACGCCGCCCTGACCTACCGCTACGATTTCTGCCATAGGAGTAAGTCCGTATTTTTCAACCGCTTCTTCACTTGCAAGCACGCAGAAGGATGCGCCGTCGTTAATACCCGAAGCATTTCCTGCCGTTACAGTTCCGTCGGGCTTGAACGCGGGACGGAGAGTGCCGAGCTTTTCAAGTGTCGTTGTGCGATTGATATATTCGTCGGCATCAAATACTACTTCTTTTCTGCCAACCTTTACCGTGAGAGGAACAATCTCGTCAACGAACTTGCCCGCATCCTGAGCAGCAATCGCCTTTGCCTGAGAATTGATTGCAAATTCGTCCTGCGCCTCTCTCGTTATTCCGTACTTTGACGCAATGTTTTCTGCCGTGATACCCATATGCATATTGCCAAAAGCATCGGTAAGAGAGTCAATGAGCATATGGTCAACGAGCTTCATCTCACCCATCTTGTTTCCGCTTCTGACCTTGCCGGGAACGAGATATGGCGCGCCACTCATTACCTCAGTGCCGCCTGCGGCGATAAGATTTGCGCTTCCTGCCTTGATTGCTGTGTATGCGTTCATTACGGATTTCATTCCGCTTCCGCAAACCATATTGAGTGAGTATGCGGGAATTTCAACGGGCACGCCCGCGCCGATTGCAACCTGACGGGCAGGTCCCTGCTTCACTCCTGCGGGAAGAACGTTACCTACAATGACTTCATCAAGCCACGCAGGGTCTATATTTCCTGCTTCGAGAGTTGCGCGAAGAACGTCCGCACCAAGCTTTGTGGGGGAAACGTCTTTGAGTGTGCCGAGCATTGAGCCAATAGCACTTCTCTTTGCACTTACTAAATAAACCTTGTTCATTGGGACTTTTCCTTTCATAATAGATTACTAAATTACTTAAGTAAAAACCGCTCAAGCCGCTTGGGCTCGCGCTTTTGAAAAAGCGCGGCAAAACTATCGCTTGGGTTTGTTCTACCTTTGCAGAAAATTTCGCCCATTCGCACACGAATTGGCGGTTTTGAAACTCCAATCCTGCCTTTAGTACTGAGTACAACTGTCAGTATTGTATTTTCAAAACTGCGAAAATCAATCCTTATGGAATGATTTTCTAAAATTTCCTTTGATTGTACATAGCCGTTTTGATAGCGATACAGCTACGATAATTAGTAGCAAATCACAGATTTTGCGAATGTATGAGCAAAATCTGTATGTTCCAACTCGTTGGAACGATTTGCGCGGATTAAGTATTAAAAATCGATTAAAGTTTTTCGGGGTGCAGGGGCGGTTTTTCAAAAAAGCCCCTGCATTTTTTATTCAACTATCTATTAAAGCAACTTATTAAGGTTCTTAAATACTGCCTCTGCGTCTGCTACGATACCGAGATTAGCAACCTTAAAGATTGGTGCGTTCTTATCGGTATTAACCGCAACGATGAATTCGGATTCCTCCATACCCGCAAGGTGCTGGATTGCTCCGCTGATACCGAATGCAAGATATGCTTCGGGGCGAACCGTCTTACCCGTTTGACCGACCTGACGAGCGTGGTCAACAAGTCCTGCATCAACAAGTGTACGGGAAGCGGAAACAGTTCCGTGAAGCTTGGAAGCAAGCTCCTGCGCGGATTCAAGGTTCTTAACACCGCGTCCGCAGGAAACGAGAATTTTAGCATCCTCAATATTTGCCTCTGCCTTTTCTGCCTTAACCTCTTCAAGAACGGTTACTGCAAACTTTGACGTATCCCATTCAAGTGCTTCAACAACAACCTCGCCAGCTCTTGATGCGTCTGCCTCGAGCTTCTTCATAACGCCGGGACGAACCGTGCTCATCTGAGGACGGCTATCGGGACAGATAATCGTTGCAAACAAGTTACCGCCAAAGGCAGGTCTTGTCATAAAGAGGTTGCCCTCCTCGTCCATTTCAAGCTTCGTACAGTCCGCCGTAAGACCTGTTTTAAGGCGAGCGGAAAGACGGGGCGCGAGATCACGACCTATGCTCGTAGCTCCGAAAAGGATTACGTTGGGCTCGTACTTCTTTGCGATATGTGTGATTGCCTGAGCATAGGGCTCGGTAACGAATTTCTCAAGATTTTCATCATCAACAACGTAAACACCGTCAGCACCGTGTGCGATAAGCATTTGTGCCTTGTCTTTTACATTGTGTCCAAGAAGGACTGCATTTACTTTTTCATTAGTTTTTTCTGCAAGCTCGTGCGCAACGCCGAGAAGCTCAAGAGCAACGTTTTGAATTTCACCGTCACGCTGTTCGCAGAATACCCAAATATTCTTTGCCATAACGTAGTACCTCCTTATATAAGATGACGCTCTTTAAGTGCGTCCACGATTGCCTTTGCGGCAGACTCGGGATCAAGCTCAAGAGTTTCAATTGTTTTGTCGAACTGCTTTGTTGCGGTGGACTTAACCTTTGTGGGTGAGCCTCCAAGACCGATATCCTCTTTGTTGAGGTCAAGGTCTGCAAAGGTGATAATTCTGATTTCCTTTTCGTCCTGCGCAACTATATCCCAAACGTTCATATATCTGGGCTTTGCAAGAGTTGAAAGAATTGTGATAAGGCAAGGACCTGCAACCTTAAGTGTCTGGTATCTGTCCTCGAACTCACGTTTAACGATGAGCGCGCCACATTCGTTGCAATAATCAATCGCTGCAGCATATGTAATTTGAGGAATACCGAGGTGCTCTGCAATCTGAGGACCAACCTGAGCCGTATCACCGTCGATTGCCTGACGTCCGCAGAATACAACGTCCGCGCCGAGCTTCTTGATTGCAGCAGCGATGATCGTTGACGTTGCAAGCGTGTCAGAGCCCGCAAAAGCACGGTCTGTAAGAAGGAATGCTTCGTCAGCACCCATAGCAAGTGCCTCGCGAAGTGCCTTTTCTGCCTGAGCAGGACCCATTGTGATAACCGTTACGGTTGCGCCTGTCTTCTCCTTGAGAGTGAGAGCCGCCTCAATAGCGGTCTTATCGTCGGGATTGATGATACTTGGAACACCGTCACGCTTTAATGTATTCGTTACGGGGTCAATTTTAATTTCTGTTGTATTTGGAACTTGTTTGATACAAACTATAATTTTCATACTTCTCTACCTCACTTTCTAAGGAGCGCGCCCGAGATTACCATTCTCTGAACCTCGCTCGTTCCTTCGTAGATTTCGGTGATCTTTGCGTCACGCATCATTCTTTCAATGGGGTATTCACGGGTATAACCGTAACCACCGTGGAGCTGAACTGCCTTTGTTGTTACGTCCATTGCAGTTTCTGCACAGTAAAGCTTTGCCTGAGCTGCCGCTACGGAAACAGTAGGAAGCTTATTCTGCTTTGCGTTAACCGCCGCATAAACAAGTCCGCGGGCTGCAGCGCATCTCGTTGACATATCCGCAAGCTGGAACTGTGTATTCTGGAATGCGGAAATGCTTCTGCCAAACTGCTTTCTTGACTTTACGTATGCAATTGTAGCTTCAAGTGCACCTTCAGCAATACCGAGCGCCTGAGCAGCAATACCGATACGTCCGCCGTCAAGTGTCTTCATAGCAATCTTGAAGCCCTCGCCACGCTTGCCGAGAAGGTTTTCCTTGGGAACCTTTACGTTATCAAAGATAAGCTCGCAGGTGGATGAACCGCGAATACCCATCTTCTTCTCCTTCTTACCAACCGAGAAGCCCTCAAAAGCGGATTCAACGATGAATGCGCTCATTTCGGGTCCCTTGGGTGTTTTACCTGTGATGGCAATAATTATATATGTAGAAGCGTAACCTGCATTCGTGATGAAGATTTTGCTTCCGTTAAGCAAATAGTGATCCTCCATCTCAACTGCTGTAGTTTGCTGGTTTGCGGCATCCGTGCCCGCGTTGGGCTCTGTGAGACCGAAAGCGCCGATTTTTCTGCCGGACGCAAGATCGGGAAGATATTTTCTTCTCTGCTCCTCGTTTCCGTATTCAAGAATGGGAGCAACGCAAAGAGAGGTATGTGCGGAAAGGATTACACCCGTTGTACCGCAGTGCTTTGAAAGCTCCTCAACAGCAGAGATGTACATATTATAGTCACCGCCCGCGCCCTCATATTCGCGTGGAACGATAATGCCCATAAGTCCCATCTTTGCCATTTTTTCAACAGTCTCCAAAGGAAAACGCTCTGTTTCGTCAACCTCCTGTGCAAGGGGCTTAACCTCTGTTTCTGCGAAATCCTTGATCATCTGTTCAAACAGAATTGATTTGTAATTTGCCATTTTTAAATTCCTCCTAAATTCTTTGTGTTAGGATAGCTTTGCTCGGATAAGAAAGACGATTATTTATACAAACCCTGTTCTCCTCATCCACCGCAAGCGGTCCCCCTTCCCCGCTGGGGAAGGCAAATATATTATCCGTTAAACTTAACCGTTGCCATACCGGAAACGACCACCTTGCCGTCCTGGTTATAGCAGGTTGTGTTGAGCTTAACGATGTGCTTATCCTCGCGGATTTCAGCAATTTCACATTCTGCCGTGATTGTGTCGCCAAGGAACACCGGTGCTGTAAACTTAAGCTCCTGACCAAGATAAATCGTACCCGGACCGGGAAGCTTATTTGCAAGAACTGCGGAAATAAGACCGCTTGTCAAAATACCGTGAACGATTCTTCTTCCGAAAATCGTTGTTTTGGCATACTCCTCGTCAAGATGTATGGGGTTTGTGTCAAGGCTCACCTCAGCAAATGCTCTGAGATCTGCATCGGCAAATGTTTTCTGTACGGACGCCTTCTGTCCTACGTAAAGTTCGCTAAATGTCATAGTAAAATTCCTCCGTTTATTAAAAAAATATGAATAATGTTCATATTTGTTTTACTATATTATATATAATTTTTCGTAATTTGTCAATATATTAACGAATTTTTCTACATTCCCTCAAATATTTAGTGAAAAATATACAAAAAAATATATTAATTTCTATTGCAAATCACAACAAAAAATGCTATAATATCATCATAATTAACAAAAAGGATTGCGACAATGGAAAATTATAATGCAAAAGGCATTAATTTGCCTAAAACAAAGCTCGGTTTGGCTAAAATGAACAAATTGCTCGATGCCGCTGAGGAATTATTCACAAACAACGGCTTCCACGGAACGTCCATCTCCGATATATGCAAAAGGGCGGGCACTGCCGTTGGAACGTTCTATATCTATTTTGAAACAAAAACCGATGTTTACCGCTACCTTATGTGGAAATATCAAAAGCAGATAAAAGCTCTTCTCGCTGAAAGCATAAAGGGCTGCTCAACACGCTTCGAAATGGAACGTGAGGGTATAAAATGCTTCGTTAAGTTTGCTATGAAAACCCCCAACGTATATAATATTATATGGGGTTCCCTTTCAATCGATCAAAAGCTTTTCGTTGACTATTACAGCTCCTTTGCGGAGAGCTATACTCACGCGCTTCAAAAAAGCTCAAATGAGGTTGACACACAGGATTCCACAACGGTTGCATATATGCTTATGGGTATATCTAACTTTATCGGTCTCAGAGCGATTTTTGAGCAAATGAACGATGAGGATATCGACCGTATAATCGACGAAAACTTAATGCCCGCACTCAAATTCGGAATTTTCAAAAATTGTGAAAAATAACCAAAAAGCAGGGAGAAAAACGCGCTCCCTGCTCATTTTTTTGTTTTATGTGTAAATTCTACAATTATTATGATAAAATTATTGACTTTTTGTATAAAACATAGTACAATTACTATTGGTATAAGTTTGCGATATGGGCACACGTTTCTACAACCGCCGAGAATGGTTGACTACCTTTTTATAAAAAGTAGTCGCCTTTTTTTGTCTAAATTTTAAACAAATTTTGATTTGTCGGTTAGTTATATCACTCGCCGGGGGGCGAATATAACTGCGGCGCTTCGCGCCGCTAAATCACAATTTATCGCGCAAAGAATAAACCCACGCAATTAAAGATAAAATCCATATGTAAAGGAGATAAAATATGAAATTATACATTGACAATCACGAGGTTGAGCCGAAGGCAGATCAATCCTTATTTGATATAGTTAAAGAGCTTGGATATATTAAAGGAAAGCTATCAACCGACCCCATAGTTGCAAAACTTGCGGGAAGAGTTTTTACACTTAACTATATACCTTTGCGTGCAAAGGATGTAGCTCCCGATCGTAAGACCATAAGAACAGCGGTTGAAGCAAGCGAAGGAAACATTCGCCTTCTCCGTTACGACGATCCGCTCGGACGCGAAGCATACGTAAGAACAGCACAGTTCATCATATTCCTCGCATTCGGCAGACTCTATCCAAACGCCATTGCCAAAATGAGCTGCACACTTGGAAACTCCATATATTTCAACGTTTGCGGTACTGATAATTTCTCTGCTGACGACCTTGCAAACGAGGTGCATAGAATCGTTGACGAGGATATTTCTCTATTGCGTCGACGCATTCCAATCGATGAAGCAATCAAAAGATACAAGGAGACCGGTCAATATGATAAAACACGCCTTCTTAAATATCGAGGCAAGGATTATTTTACAATCTATGAGCACGAGGACTATGCAGATTATTTTTACGGTGAGATGGCGCCTTCAACATCATTTCTTCGTTCTTGGAGCATAGTTGAGGCGAAAAACGGATTTATTTTCGTTCTTCCCGACCAGAAAAATCCCGATAGAGTTTCGGTTTATCGCGAGATGCCCAACTTCTTTAACGTTTATGCCGAGGGTGAGCGATGGAGCGAGCTTATGGGTTGCGAAACGGTGGCAGACCTTAACGAGCTTACCGAAAATGGTAAAATCCGTGAGCTTATCCGCGTAAACGAAGCTTTACACGAAAAGAGATTTTCTCAAATCGCCGATATGATTTGCGAGCGCGGCTCAAAGGCGGTAATGCTTGCAGGCCCAAGCTCATCCGGTAAAACCACGAGCGCAAACCGTCTTGCAACGCAGCTTCGTGTTCACGGAAAATCCCCCATTCTGATGAGTCTTGACGATTATTATATTGATAGGGATAAGATTGCTCCGGGACCTGATGGAAAAATCGATCTTGAGCATATCAATACCATAGACACAGAGCTTTTCGGTAAGCATTTGAAGATGCTTTTTGCAGGCGAAGAGGTCGAAATCCCAACCTTTAGCTTCAAGCTTGGAAAAAGAGTTTGGACGGGACATAAAATGCGGCTTAACGATAATTCTGTCATTATCGTTGAAGGAATCCACGGGCTCAATCCCGTGCTTGTTCCTGAGGATCTTGACCCCAAGCTCGTTTTCAGACTTTTCGTGAGCCCACTTCTTCCGCTTAACTTTGACTACCACAACAGAATTCCAACAAGTACACTCCGCCTTCTTCGCCGTACCGTGCGCGATTTTGAAGGACGAGGCGCAAGTGTTCAGAGAACGCTTGATATGTGGGATTCCGTTCGTCGCGGCGAGGAAAAGTGGATTTTCCCCTATCAAGAAAATGCAGACGTTATTTTTAACAGCTCAACTCTCTATGAGCTTGCGGTAATTAAGAAATATATCTATCCTCTTCTCACTCAGGTTGATCCGAGTGACGATTGCTATGAGCAGGTACGCGCAATGGTTGGACTTCTCAACTACGTTCGCGAGGCGGACGTTGAGGACGAAATTCCTCCAACGAGCATCGTGAGAGAATTTATCGGTGGAAATAGCTTTTATAGATGATAAAAAATTTAAGCACCCGCATTTGCGGGTGCTTTTTGCATATAAATTGGGATTTATCGGGGAGAAGATACAAAGTAAAAAAAATGTGGGGACATTTTTGAAAAATTGTCCCCACACCCCCAAAAAACTTTTAAAAGTGGGTAAAAGAGTAGCCGTAAAGTTCGCAAAAACTCCACCAGACTTCGCGCAACGCGCGTGACTCACTTCTGCGCGCTCGCCACAAATGTTTTTATTCGCAAAAGAATAAAAACCGCGCTTTGCTACTCTGCACATAGCCGTTTTGATAGCAATATGCTTACGCACACGCTTAAAACACCCCTATAACTCGTAGGGCAGCACTCCGTGCGCCCGCGTTAAATTGGGATTTAGCGGGGAGTTTGGAAAATTAGTTTACCTTTGAAACGGGTCGTCGAGGACGCCGACCCCTACGGTTTGTAATCAATTTTTTATCAATTTGTAGCCATTTTGCTAACAATATCTCCATTGTTTTGCTATAAAATTTCCACAATCATTGTAGGGGTCAGCGTCCTCGACGACCCGCCTATAAACAAAACTAACTCCCCTACAAATCAAAATTTGAAGGCAAGCACAGAACGTCCTTTCGTCGAATTTGCGCACCCGATCCTCGAATGCAGGCATTCGAGTGACAGATTAAATTCCTCACCTCATACAAAACATAAAAGGGAGAGCTTTTTGAAGTGACCCCCGAATAGTTCACAAAAAATAAAAAAGGGTCACAAAAAGCAGGAAGTGATTATCTCTTCCTGTTTTTGAGTCTTGAATTATTGTAAAAAGTTAACCAATCTTCAACAAGTAGTAGAAATTCATCAAAAGATGTGATATAATTGTTATACAAAGTTTCTTTTTTAAGTATGCTATGGAAGCTCTCCATAGGCGAGTCATCGATCGGAGTGCCTTTCCGAC
>JAFVRQ010000044.1 GCA_017504245.1 Clostridia bacterium
CTACCACTACCGTATAATAAAACATCCATAGCTTCAGGGCTAAATTGCTCAATAGGGGTATCAAGATCAAATCCAAATCTTTCACCAACCGCTATAAATAACGGTCCGTTCCAGCTTTCTTCATCAAGTGATTTGAAACCATTAACAGCAATATCACCCTCGTGTAATGAAAGAGATTTATCGGGTATTATTTTATCAATTGATAATTTCCTTAACGTACCAAGACCAAAGCATTTGGGACACGCGCCCGTAGGATTGTTGAATGAGAACATTCTCGGTTCAAGATCTCCAATGGAAAATCCGTGTTCCTCACAAGCATAGGACTGTGAGAAGGAAAGCTCTTCAGATTCCTCATTTTCTCGCGGAACGGTAACAATAAGCAAATGCCCATCCGATACAGAAAGTGCGTTCTCAACCGAATCTGAAAGGCGTGAGCGTATATCACTGCGCATCACAAGACGGTCTACAACGATTTCAATATCGTGCTTCTTGTTTTTGTCAAGAATTATGTCCTCACTAAGCTCATACATATTACCATCGACTCTGACACGAACGTAACCGCTTTTTTTAGCGTCGAGAAAAACCTTTTCGTGTCTTCCCTTTTGCGCTCTGACAACAGGAGATAGCACCAAAAACCTCGTTCCTTCCCCTAATGTCATAATTCTATCTATTATTTGATCTATAGTTTGACGTCTGATTTCCTTTCCGCACACGGGACAATGAGGAACACCGATTCTCGCATAAAGCAATCGCAAATAATCATATACTTCCGTCACCGTTCCCACTGTAGAACGAGGATTTTTTGACGTTGTTTTTTGGTCAATTGATATTGCGGGAGAAAGCCCCTCAATAGAATCAATATCGGGCTTATCCATTTGTCCCAAAAACATTCTTGCGTAGGAGGAAAGCGATTCAACAAACTGCCTGTGTCCCTCGGCATAAATTGTATCAAACGCAAGCGACGTTTTACCCGAACCCGAAAGACCCGTTAAAATAACGAGCTTATCTCGTGGTATGGTGACGTCAATATTTTTGAGATTGTTAACTCTCGCACCTTTAACAACTATATTTTTTACCATTTTACTTCCTTTATTTTTGATTTCTGATTTCCGAAATTCTATCTCTTAAGAATGCCGCCTTTTCAAATTCAAGATGACGCGCAGCTTCCTTCATTTCTTTGGTAAGCTTTTCAATAAGCTCGTCCTTTTCTTTCTTGCTCATCTTAACGATACTCTTCTTTTTCTTAGATACCTTACCTTCATCCAATGAGCCGATTTCAATAAGATCTCGAACGCCCTTAACAATGGTTTTCGGAGTAATTCCGTGTTCCTTATTGTAATCGGTTTGGATTTTTCTGCGTCGATTGGTTTCGTTTATCGCGCGCTCCATTGAGCCCGTAATCTTGTCGGCATACATAATAACCTTACCGTCCGCATTTCGAGCTGCCCGTCCAATTGTCTGAATTAAGGATGTTTCCGCTCTCAAAAAGCCCTCTTTATCCGCATCGAGGATTGCCACAAGTGACACCTCCGGAATATCCAATCCCTCACGAAGAAGATTGATTCCGACAAGCACATCAAATTTACCAAGACGAAGGTCACGGATTATCTCCATTCGCTCCATCGTATCAACGTTAAAGTGAATGTATCTGACCTTAATTCCGTTATTTTCAAAATATTCCGTTAAATCCTCTGCCATTTTCTTTGTCAAGGTTGTAACAAGCACGCGCTCGTTTCTCTCCGCGCGAATTCTAATTTCACCCATAAGATCATCAACCTGCCCTTCAATAGGGCGAACTATAATTTCGGGATCAATAAGCCCAGTCGGACGAATAATTTGCTCAACGATTTGAGTGGAGTGCTCTTTCTCATAATCACCCGGAGTTGCACTAACAAAAATCGCTTGATTGATTTTTTCTTCAAATTCGTCAAATTTTAGCGGTCTGTTATCATATGCGGACGGCAAGCGGAAGCCAAAATCAATGAGATTTTTCTTTCTTGCAACATCGCCGCCGCTCATTCCTCTAACCTGTGGCAACGATACGTGTGACTCGTCAACCATAAGAAGATAATCATCGGGCAAATAATCAAGCAAGGTATAAGGAGTACTACCAACGGGTCTGCCCGAAAGCACGCGCGAATAGTTTTCAACGCCCGAGCAAAATCCAACCTCGCGAAGCATCTCCATATCATATTTTACGCGCTCGCTGATGCGTTGCGCTTCAAGATATTTATTCTGACTTTGAAAATAGGCAACGCGCTCATTCATTTCCTGCATTATTTCATTAATTGCCGCTTCCCTTTTATCGTTTGAAACAGCATAGTGAGTTGCAGGAAAAATCGGAACATAGGACATTATCCTCAGCACTTCTCCCGTAACTATATTAATCTCTGAAATTCTGTCTATTTCGTCACCGAAAAATTCAACGCGAATAGCTTTATCGTGACTTGATGCGGGCAAAATCTCAACCGTATCTCCGCGAACACGGAAATTATCTCTAACGAAATTTATATCGTTTCTGTCATAACTGTTTGAAATCAATCGTCTTATAAGCTGATCTCTTGACATTTCCATACCGGGACGAAGATCAATAACGAGATTTTTATATTCCTCGGGGTCACCGAGCGAATAAATGCAGGATACCGAAGCAACTATGATCACGTCGCGTCGCTCAAACAATGACGAGGTCGCGCTATGCCTTAGCATATCAATTTCATCGTTTATCATCGCGTCTTTTTCGATATAAATATCCTTACCCGGAATATACGCCTCGGGCTGATAATAATCGTAATAGGATACGAAGTACTCAACCGCGTTTTCAGGAAAGAACTCACGGAATTCGGAGCAAAGCTGTGCGGCAAGTGTTTTATTGTGAGCCAAAACGAGTGTAGGTTTGTTTATGTTAGCAATTATATTAGCCATCGTAAACGTTTTACCCGAACCAGTTACACCCAACAACGTCTGCATTTTGTCACCGCGCAAAACTCCTTTTGAAAGAGCTTCGATTGCCTGTGGCTGATCACCCGTTGGCTGATATGAGGAAACAAGCTTAAATTTATTCATATATTTCCTCCCATTTGTTAGTGTATTTAGGTTCAGGGCGCATTTCAGCGTATATCGTATCCTTTATACGCGCCAAATACTCTCTGAAGCTATATAGCGGTTGTTTACCGTAGGTAGTGAGCGCACCGTCAACACCATAAGCAACCATACCGAGTTCATTAGCAATATAGATAGCCCTATGTAAATGATATTTTTGACTAACAATAAGGATTTTATTATATCCGTAAACGTTCTTAGCTCGCCAAATACTTTCATAGGTGGACAATCCGTAACCGTCACTAATAATTAATTCATCCAACACATCGTTTTCCAATAGCATATTTTTCATAGTTACAGTTTCGCAATAATCGGGGCGCTCGCTATCACCACTAACCAATATCGGCACTGTTTTCAAATGCTTATAGGCTTCAAGCCCTGCAATTAATCGGTCACGGAGCATAGGAGTTGGTGTTCCGTCCCTTCTTATGCCCGCGCCAAGAATTAAAATACAATCGAAATCATCGTCCAACTTAATTAATTCATCTACCGAGTAAATATTATCGTTAGTATTTTCAACAACGTTAATATTGATTATTAAAACAAAAAGAAATACGAGCGCAATGACAAAACCAATAAAGATAAACGAATTCTTTATTGGTTTGCCATATTTATGAAAAAATGCTTTGATTTCTTCTAAAAAACGCTTCATACTTCCTCTCTGTTTTCCATTTTAGGAACTTTATATTGTTGATTATAGCATAATTAATGCTATTTGTCAAGCGCTTTTATTCCATTTTAGGAAAATATCAATAAAACGTTGCAAGCTCGGGATTGGGCTTCACCGCAAATGCTGTGGTCTCTGCATAAAGCACGGGACCCTTTCTTTGATACATCGGATGATTTTCAATTTTAATTTTTGCCGTAAGCAAAACCCAATCACCCGTATTAAGAGTCGTATCCTTTTTAAAATTACAAATCAAGCCGCCAAAGGTAATGTCATCCGCGCAGCAGGTCATAACGTGTCTGCCAATAATGATTGATTTTGTACCCATTTGAGGATCTCTTGCAACAAGTCCCTTGAATTTCACGGTTTTTCCGTTATATTTTTCAAGCTCCTCACCCATATCACGATACCAAATCGCGTAATCCTGATCGGCAATTTCAATGATGGGCGCATCAACATTAAAAGGAAGCTCATCCTCAATATCATCATATTCAATGTGTCCATCGGGATAATCATAGACAATCTCAGCTCTTGGGTTTACCCCTCTGACTATTTTATGAATATTCTCTCTATCTGCATCATCAGTTGCACGGTTGAGCACAACCATTTCGCAAGCAGAAAGCTTATCGAACATAAGTGAGCGCATATTTGCATTGTAAAGCTCAAAGGTCGCGCAATCAGCCGCCATAACGCATTGATAAACATCCCAATTTTCAGGCATATTCATAAACAAGTTTTCAAGCTGCCACATACCGTTGTATTCAACGATTATTCGGTCAATGATGTGCTTGTTAGAAATTTCCTCAAGCTTTGCAAGAGTAATATCTTCCTCGTTTTCTACATTCTCAAAATATACGTTCTTGCCCCAAAAACGAGATGTATCGTATTCGTCAATGCCCTCTTCACAACAGATTATCATCGTCTTTTCGCCCGAATTAAATCTTTCGTCCTCCATAGATTCCTGAATCATATGCGTTTTTCCGCCCTCAAGAAATCCAACAAACAAATAAACGGGAATTTGTCTTTTCATATCGTCTCCTATACGTTAAAAAGTTCTCTTATTTTATCCTTATTAATGCCCGAGCCAATTACACAAAGCTTTCCGATAACGTCAGCATTTCCACGGCGAATATCAATGCTTCCGGGGATATAATCAAAATATATCCATTCACCATCAACTGAGTCAACAATACCCTTTGCTCTGAGTATTGCCCCAAGCTCTTCACCTTCAAAGGAATTAAGAATGGCTCTTATATCGTCCTCGCTATATTTCTTTGCGGTTTCAACGCCCCAAGAATCGAACACATCGTCTGCGTGGTGATGATGGTGATGCTCGTGATGATGATCGTGGCATCCACAGTCGCAGTGTTCATCGTGATCGTGGTGATGGTGATGATATTCGTGCTCATGGCAATCACACTCCTCATCGTGATCGTGATGGTGATGATGTTCGAGACAATCACATTCCTCATCGTGTTCATGATGATGATGGTGATGTCCGTGCTCGTGGCAATCACAATGCTCATCGTGATGGTGGTGATGGTGGTGATGCTCGTGCTTCATTTCTTCAAGCTCTTTTTCAAGAGAACTGCTATTCTCGATAGCGGATAAAATCTGTTCACCCGTGAGCTTATCCCAATCGGTTGTGATGATGGTTGCGTATTCATTCTTTTCTCTCAAAAGCGCAACGCATTCTCCTATTTTTTGCTCACTTGCATTTCCTGTATGTGAAAGTACTATGCACTTCGCTTCTTCAATTTGATTATTGAAAAACTCGCCAAAGTTTTTCATATACATTTTGCATTTATTAACGTCTGCAACGGTTGTAAGACCATTGAGCCAAACATTCTCATTAAGCACGCTCTCGGTCGCCTTAATTACGTCAGAAAGCTCACCAACACCCGAGGGCTCAATTATAATGCGGTCGGGGTTATACGTTGTTATAGCTTGTTTAAGCGCCTCTGAGAAGTCACCAACCAAGCTGCAGCAAATACAACCAGAATTCATCTCGGTAATACTGATTCCCGACTCTTTAAGGAAACCGCCGTCAATACCAATCTGACCGAATTCGTTTTCGATAAGCATCAATTTTTCATTCTTGTATCCTTCGGAAATCATTTTTTTAATAAGTGTTGTTTTTCCTGCGCCCAAAAAGCCGGAATATATATCAATCTTCATTTTTGTTTCTCCTTTTTAGAAAATATTTAACCACTTTATATTTTACCTCAAATAATTATTAATGTCAACATTACACGCAAAAATTATTGACTTTATTTTATATTTATGTTAATATAAATATATAAAGATTTTAGGAGATATTTATGAAACACGTTGATATATATACTGACGGCGCGTGCCGTGGAAATCCCGGCAAAGGCGGTTGGGGTGCAATTTTAGTTTACGGAAAAACCGAAAAGGAGCTTTCGGGCGGTGAACGTTCAACCACAAATAATAGAATGGAGCTTAGCGCCGCAATAAAAGCCCTCTCCGCGCTTAAAGAAAAATGCGAAGTAACACTCTATTCCGACTCTAAATATATGATAGATGCCATTGAGAAAAAATGGGTCTATTCTTGGAGGGATAAGGGTTGGAAAAAGGCAGACAAATCCCCTGCCCTCAATCCTGACCTTTGGGAAAAGCTCTTAAAGCTCATTGAGCTTCACGATATTACTTTCGTTTGGGTAAAAGGCCACGCAGGCCACGCCTATAACGAAAGGTGCGATAAACTCGCAACCGACTTTGCGGATTCGTTTGTTGATTAAATTCTATATATCGGAGGTTTAATTATGAAAAAAATCTGCCTATTACTTATTTTATCATTAATTATGTGCATATTTGCTTCTTGTGATTTCAGACCAAACCTATCACAACAGTTAATTTCTGCAATTAAAGCCGATGATTTTGATACATTTGAAAAATTGCTTGCGCAAAATCCTAACCTTGACGCAAACCCGTATATTTTTAATTTAGATAGGGTAAATATGCCCCCGTTACACGTTGCCTGTTTTGAAGGAAAAATTGAATTTGTACGTAGACTTATTGAAGCAGGCGCAGATGTTAATAGTATCGATCGCTCTTTAAAAACCACTCCACTTATGGTGGCTTTGACATATGCCTATAAAAACGGATATGAGATCGCAGAATTTTTAATCGAATCGGGAGCTGATGTGAATATTGTCGCACGCAGTGAAACTGCACTTAATAAGGTTTTTTTTACCAGTTTAGCTGATGAACAAGAGGCATATGACTTTGCTATGTTCTTAATTGAAAAAGGAGCGAGAATCGATGTTGGTGGATACGGAAACGTTATATTCAGCGCTGTATCAGGCAATAATTTATTAATGATAAAATATTTGCTTGAAGAAAGAAATGTGGATATTAATTTTCAAAACAATAATCGAGGATATACTCCGTTGATTTTTGCGGTTCTTTGCAATAAACCTGAGGTAGTAGAATATTTAATTAATAATGGTGCGGATATATCAAAAACCGATGCTAATGGTCAAACTGCTCTTGATATAGCTGAAGAAAATAATTATACGGAAATTATTAAACTTATTAATTCTCGTTAGAAATATGAATATATATAAAATCCCCCGATATCGTCTTTTCTACGATATCGGGGGCAATATTATTAATCAACTATTCTATTAATTTTAAATCTAACAATTTTCTTTGAGGTGTTCTTTTCAAATTCTTCGTTACGGATTTTAACAATCTGCACCTTTTTATAGGGCGCGCTTCTCTTGTTAATTTCGTTAACTCCGTCCTTGAAATACTTTTGAACGTCGGTTATTCCGTGGTCCTTAAGTCCGTCGAAGTCGGGATAGATTTCAGCAACGATACAATCCTTGCTTGAGCCGTCCTTATTAAGTCCCTCGTAAACTACAACCTCGTTTACACCGTAAATTCTTGAAATTTCGGTTTCGATTTCTTCGGGATATACGTTCTTGCCGTTTGAAAGGATAATAAGGTTTTTAAGACGGCCGGTAATATAAATCCAGCCCTCTTCGTCAAGCTTACCAAAGTCACCCGTTTTGAAGTAGCCCTCCTCGTCAAATGCCGCAGCGGTTGCTTCGGGATTCTTATAATAACCCATCATAACGTTAGGACCTTTAACGCAGATCTCGCCCTCTCCGTTTTCATCGGGATCGGCAATTTTAACCTGCTCGCCTATGATCGGCACACCAACGCTTCCCTTCTTTCTATACTCATTTCTGTTGCAAGAAATGAGAGGAGCGCACTCGGTAATACCGTAACCGTTAAGAATAACGATGCCAATGCCTTCAAAGGTATCAATAATATCCTGATTGAGAGCCGCGCCACCGCAGATAATCATTTCAAGCTTACCGCCAAATGCCGCAGTAACACTTGCAAAGAGCTTTTTACGAAGGTCGATACCAACCTTTCTCATACCGTTACTTGCTTTAATCATCGTGCGAAGCATCTTATCCTTGCCCTGCTTTTCAGCGGTTGCCCAAATTCTCTTATAGAACGTTTCAACAAAGAGAGGCACGAGAATAAGGTGGGTAGGCTGCTGCTCCTTAAGCTCGTTAAGTATATATTTAAGTCCATTTGAAATATATACCTCTGCACCCTGCGCATAGTGTCCAACGAAGTTTACTGTTGAGCCGAAGGTATGATGAGGGGGCAAAACGCAAAGTGTTTTAGGTGTAATGTTGAAGTTATACATACCCTGCGTCATATCTGAAACGATATTCGTTTGCGTGAGCATAACACCCTTGCCCTTGCCCGTTGTACCAGATGTGAAAACTATACTCGCAAGCTTATCGGGATCAAGCTCATAGTCATAATAAGAATTGTCACCGCCATCAACGAGCTTTTCACCGCGTAAAATAATATCAGAGAGCATAGTAACGTCATCAAGCTCCGTCTTTTTGCTCATACAAATAAATTTGGGGCTTATGGAAAGCTCATCGCGAACGGTTTTGATTTTATTATCAATAACCGAACTATAAATAACAAAATCACATTCTGCGCTCTCAATTATGCTCTTAATATCCTCTGCGGGAAGCTCCTTGTCGATAGGAACCGTCACAGCACCGATGGACATTGTTGCATAATAAGAAGTAACCCAGTTATACGATGCTTCACCAACAATAGCAATATGCTTCTCTCTCACACCGAAATCAACAAGACCCGTACCCATAGCAACTATGTATCTTCTTGTTTCCGCAAATGTTTTTTTGGTTATTTCGGGCTTGTGAGGATTTTCCTTAAAGGAATATGCCACCTTGTTGGGATATTTGTTTGCAACGTTTTCAGTCATTACTCTGAAATCCTTAAACACCGTGGTTTCGTATAACGGATAATTCTTTGTTCTGTTTTTCATGGAAATCCCCCCTGTTCTATAAATTTTCAGAACTTAATTTTATCCTCAATATAGGATCTAAGCTCTGTGATAGGAAGTCTTATCTGCTCCATAGTGTCTCTATCTCTAATAGTCACGCAACCGTCGGTTTCAGATTCAAAGTCATAGGTGATACACAAGGGTGTACCAATCTCGTCCTGACGTCTGTATCTCTTACCAATTGAACCGGTTTCATCAAAATCAACGTTAAAATATTTAGAAAGCTCACAGTAAACCTCATCTGCCTTTTCAGAAAGCTTCTTTGAAAGAGGAAGTATTGCCGCTTTAACGGGAGCAAGTGCAGGATGAACGCGAAGAACTGTTCTAACATCATTCTTCTCTGCATCAATAACCTCTTCGTCATAAGCATCGCAAAGGACTGCAAGCACGCTTCTTTCAACACCAAGAGAGGGCTCGATTACATAAGGAGTATATCTCTCGTTTGTTTCAGGATCGAAGTAAGTAAGATCCTTTTTAGATTCATTCTGATGCTGTGTAAGGTCATAGTCCGTTCTGTCAGCTACGCCCCAAAGCTCTCCCCAACCGAATGGGAACAAGAACTCAAAGTCGGTCGTTGCTTTTGAATAGAAGCAAAGCTCCTCCGGATCGTGATCGCGAAGACGAAGATTTTCGTCCTTAAGACCGATATCAAGCAACCACTGATGGCAGAAGTTTCTCCAATATGCAAACCATTCAAGGTCAGTACCGGGCTTGCAAAAGAATTCAAGCTCCATCTGTTCAAATTCTCTAACGCGGAAAATAAAGTTACCGGGAGTGATCTCATTTCTGAAGGATTTACCAATCTGACCAATACCGAAGGGCAATTTTTTACGCGTTGTTCTCTGCACGTTTACAAAGTTTGTAAAAATACCCTGCGCCGTTTCGGGACGAAGATAAACGGTATTCTTTGAATCCTCAGTTACACCTTGGAATGTCTTAAACATAAGGTTAAACTGGCGAATGTCCGTAAAGTTGTGCTTTTTGCAAGTAGGACAAGGAATGTTGTGCTCTTCAACGAAATCCTTAAGCTCTGCCTGTGAGAAAGCATCAATGGGCTTTTGAAGTGTGTATCCGGATTCCTCACACCAATCCTCGATGAGCTTGTCAGCGCGGAATCTCTCGTGACACTCGCGGCAGTCCATCATAGGATCGGAAAATCCTGCAAGGTGACCTGAAGCAACCCAGGTTTGAGGATTCATAAGAATTGCGGCGTCAAGACCAACGTTGTACTTGTTCTCCTGAACGAACTTCTTCCACCAAGCGCGCTTAATATTGTTTTTAAGCTCAACGCCGAGAGGGCCGTAGTCCCAAGTGTTAGCGAGCCCGCCGTAGATTTCGGAGCCGGGGAAAATAAATCCGCGGTTTTTGCACAAGGCAACTACCTTGTCCATTGTTTTTTCTGTGTTTTTCATTGTTTACAACCTTTCTTCCTTATGGCTGGCTTGCCATAAAAGATTTAAATAGATTTTTGTTTTTATATTAATTATTTTTTAATCGTGAAGTCTTTCGCCGAGGATATTGCGATATTTTTGATAAAAATCCTCAAAATAGCCACCGTCAAGCGCTTCTCTGATTTTTTCCGTAAGCTCGTTATAGAAATAGAGATTGTGAATAACGGCAAGGCGCATACCAAGTGCCTCTTTTGCCTTAATAAGATGGCGAATATATGCTCTGCTGTAGTTTCTGCAAGCGGGACATCCGCATCCCTCATCAAATGGGCGGGGGTCTTTAGCATATTGCTCGTTCATCACGTTCATTTTGCCGTGCCAAGTGAAAAGATTTCCGTGTCGCGCGTTTCTTGAGGGCATTACACAGTCAAAGAAATCAACTCCGCGGTGAACGGCTTCAAGAATATTGCAAGGAGTTCCAACACCCATAAGGTATCTTGGTTTATCCGTTGGCATATAGGGTTCAACCACGTCTATAATGCGATACATCTCCTCGGTTGATTCGCCAACTGCAAGTCCGCCAATGGCATATCCGTCAAGATCAAGCTCTGCTATTTCCTGCATATGCTTAATTCTAAGGTCATCGTAGGTGCTTCCCTGATTGATACCGAAAAGCATTTGATTTTTGTTGATCGTGTCGGGCAAGGAATTAAGTCTTTCCATCTCCGCCTTGCATCTAACAAGCCAACGCGTAGTTCTGTCGCAGGATTGCTCAACGTATTTATATTCCGCGGGATTTTCAATGCATTCGTCAAATGCCATAGCTATGGTGGAGGCAAGATTTGATTGAATCTGCATACTCTCCTCAGGTCCCATAAAAATTCTTCTGCCGTCAACGTGCGAGGCAAACTGAACGCCTTCCTCGGTGATTTTACGAAGCGAAGCAAGTGAAAACACCTGAAATCCGCCGCTATCAGTTAAAACGGGCTTATCCCAGTTGAAAAACTTATGTATTCCGCCCATTTCCTTAATCAATCTATCACCCGGTCTAACGTGAAGATGATACGTGTTAGAAAGCTCAACCTGACATTTAAGCTCGCGAAGATCCATCGTAGAAACTCCTCCCTTAATTGCCGCGCACGTACCAACGTTCATAAACACCGGGGTTTGTATATCACCGTGAACGGTATGCAAAACTCCACGTCTTGCGCGTCCCTCGGTTTTTATTAATTCAAAATTTTTGCTCATATTTTTCCTTTCGATAAATTATGATCTCTCAAATTGATAGTCAAGATTTTTCTTTGAAAGCTCCATTGCAACGGGTCTTCCGTGAGGACAGAAGGTTATATCGGGAATTTTCATTAATTGCTCGATAATCCACTCCGTGTGTGCTTCAACATATTCTCTGCCCGCCTTAATTGCCGCCTTGCAGGATGCCTGATACAGTGCTTTTTCAAAGAGAATATCCCTTGTAATCTTTGCATCTCCCTGACCATTCTTTATTCTGTTTACCATTGTAGAAACAGTATCTTGAACATCGCAGGATGAGAGCTCAGTTGGAATAGAATACACCCAAACGCTATATTTTTTAGGCGCTAACTTGAATCCCAGCTTTTCAAAATCCTCAAGATAATCGTTAACAATAGCTATTTCTGCAGAAGTTAGCATAACCTCAAGAGGAGAAATAAGAATTTGTGATGAAGGTTCCTTAGACTTCATCATTTCCTTGTTTTTTTCAAAAATAATTCTCTCGTGAGCCGCGTGCTTATCAATAATAAGCATTTTATCCTCTCGCTCAACTATTAAATAGGAATTGAATACCTCACCAACTATTCTGTAAACGGGGATCGCGGGAGCTTCAACCTCAATTAGGGGCTTGTCAAGATCGGATGGATCAATACCGTTCTCTTCCAATCTTGCAAATTCAATATCCTCTTCGTCCTCCTCACCTTCAGTTTGGAAGTATGTATAGTAATTTATGGCTACTGCAATAACCTCCTCGGGCGAAAGCTTTAAAAACTCCTCTCTTGGCATGTTGGAGTATTTTTCTTCCATTTCGTATGCTTCTTTCGGAATAACGGTTTCGGACTCTTCTTGAGATCTTGGCAAAACCGTTTGAGTAACTACTTTTGCCTCGTTTGAAAAATTAGGAATATCGGTATATTTTATCTGTTCAATTTTATCCTCTTTTTGAGAATTCTGTATGGGAGCAAACGCTTCGGATACCGGCCGCATACTTGCAATACTTCTATATTGCTCGGATGACATTCTCGAAAAAGAATCATTCTTACTTGCGCCAATCTGAATTTCGGGACGCGTTGTGTTTTCTTCAAGCGCGGTTTTCACCGAATGATAAATTGCCTCAAAAACAGGCTTTTCATTGGCAAATTTAACCTCAAGCTTCGTTGGATGAACGTTAATATCAACCGTTGAAGGATTGATAGTCAAATTCAAAACGCAGCAAGGAAACTTTTCGGGAGCAAGATATGAGGTATATGCCTGTTCGATAGCCGCAACAGCAAGCTTACTCTTTATATATCTGTTGTTAATAAAAAAGTTCTGATAATTTCTGTTGGATTTTACAATGTCCGAGCGACCTATATAGCCCTCAACCCTTATATCGTTTATGGTGCTATCAATATAGATCATAGCATTCTGCATTTGCTTACCCATAATGATATAAATCACGTTTTCGAGCTTTCCGTCACCGGGAGTATCGAGTTTAACGCTTCCGTCGGAAATAAACCTGAATGCAACCTCGGGATGCGAAAGCGCGATCTTTTCAATTATTGTTGCTATTGCGCTGCCCTCAGTCGCATCACGCTTTAAAAACTTTCTTCTTGCAGGAATATTGGCAAACAAGTTTTCAACAATAACCGTTGTTCCGTTTCGAGCTGCCTGTTCACTATATTCAACGATCTCACCGCCGTGTGATTCAATCATTGCGCCGTACGGTACATCTGCAGTTTTGGAAATTATACGCAAATCCGAAACCGAGGCAATAGCAGCAAGCGCCTCACCTCTAAAGCCAAGAGTAAGAATTTTCATTAAGTCATCAGATGTCTTTATTTTACTTGTGGCGTGTCTTTTAATTGCTACGGGAAGATCTTCCGCTTCAATTCCGCATCCGTTATCGGAAACGCGCATATATGTAATACCGCCATTTTTTATCTCAACGGTTATCTGCTTAGCACCCGAGTCTATTGAATTTTCTACAAGCTCCTTGATTACCGAGGAGGGTCTGTCAACCACCTCGCCTGCCGCAATTAAGTTGGCAACCGCAAAGGATAAAACGTTAATTTTTCCCATAGTCATTCCTTTCTTTATTTAAGTCTATTGTTAAGCTCAAATAATAAATTCATTGCTTCAACGGGCGTCATACTGTTAACGTCCGCCTTTTTAATATCTTCGATAACGGATTTTTCGGTTATTTCTTCAAATGTTATCAAGGATTCTTTTTCTTCCACTATATTTGAGTTTGAAGTAGTTAAGCTTCTTGACGTTTTTTCAACCGTAGCAAGAACCTCCTTCGCTCGCTTAATAACCTCATTAGGAAGCCCCGCAAGCTTAGCTACCTCAATACCGTAGCTATCGTCTGTAGAGCCGCGAATTATCTTGCGCAAGAAAATAATATCGTCACCGCGCTTTTTAGCAGCAATGTTGTAGTTCACTATACCGTTGAACTCATCTTCCATTGATGTAAGCTCATGATAATGGGTAGCAAAAAGTGTTTTTGCTCCTATTTTCTTGCCATTCGTATATTCAATAATTGCTCGCGCAATGCTCATTCCGTCAAAGGTTGAGGTTCCTCTGCCGACTTCATCGTAAATAATCAAGCTCTTTTGAGTAGCATTACGGAGAATATATGCAACCTCGTTCATTTCAAGCATAAAAGTTGATTGACCCGAAGCCAAATCATCGGATGCTCCAACACGCGTAAACACCTTATCCACTATGCCGATTCTCGCATCACTTGCGGGCACGAAGGAGCCGATTTGAGCCATAACTACAATAAGAGCCACTTGACGCATATACGTTGATTTACCCGCCATATTAGGACCTGTGATCAGCATCAATCTATTAGCGGAAATGTCAAGATACACATCGTTTGGCACAAAATATGTATCCTTAACAAACTGCTCAACCACGGGGTGTCTGCCATCCTTAATATCAAGAACATTGCTATCGTCAATCTCGGGCTTTACATAATTATTCTTAGCCGCAACCGCAGCCAAGCTATTATATACGTCAATAGTCGCAACGAGATTCGCGCTCTTTCTTATTCTTTCGCTTTGCTCGGCAATTTTCTGACGAATTTCCTGGAATAAATTATATTCAAGCGCACAAACCTTGTCCGCTGCACCGAGAATGGTTGCCTCAATATCCTTAAGCTCTTGGGTAATATATCTTTCACAGTTTGAAAGCGTCTGCTTTCTTATATATGTATCAGGGACTAAATCAATTAAGGATTTAGTAACCTCAATATAATAACCAAAAACTTTATTATAGTTTATTTTCAGTGTTTTAATTCCCGTTGCTTCTCTTTCCTGCTGTGTGATTTTTTCAATCCAACTATGACCGTCGGTCATAATTGAACGAAGATTATCGACCTCGGAGTTATATCCTTCGAGAATTATTCCTCCATCTCTAACCGAGAAAGGTGCGTCCTCTTTTATAGATTTTTGAATAAGATTGTATATATCGGAAAGAGTATCAAAATTTTCAAAAATCTTTTTAAGCTCCTCACTCTTGCAATCGGAAATGAGGGCTTTTATTTCGGGAAAAACCGAAATAGTATTGCATACGGCACGTAAATCCTTGCCGTTTGCAGTACCGTAAATAATTTTGGTCAAAAGTCGCTCCAAATCAAGAACGTCATTGAGCAATGCTTCCAGCTCCTGACGTTTGATAAAATCGCAATAAAGCTCCTCAACAGCACTCTGCCTTCTCAAAATCAAAGAGGATTTTAAAAGCGGATGCTCAACCCATTGCCGAAGCATTCTTGCTCCCGGGGCGGTTTTCGTTTTATCAAGCACCCAAAGAAGTGAGCCGCGCTTTTCTTTTGTACGCATCGTTTCGCAAAGCTCAAGATTTCTTCTTGAATTTACGTCAATCTCCATAAACTGACCCGTTGTATAAATCTTAAGGTCTTTTATGTTGGTATTGTCAGTCTTTTGCATTTCCGCAAGATAATGAAGAAGCGCACCAATGGAGCAAATAACGGGTTTTCTTCCGTCCCAAGCACTCCTTTCACTCTCAAAATAAGATCGAACCGTATCGTAAGCAGAATTATAATCAAATCTGAACGATTGATTATCGGAAACAAGTGAAGAAACTCTTTCTTTAATAAACTGCCCCTTATCGCGAAGAGTATCTAGCGAAATATTAACTATGATTTCGCTTGGCATATACGTTGAAAGTTCAGTGTTAAGCTTTGAAATCATCTCTTTACCTATAAATGACGTTGCAAACGCTTGTCCCGTAGAAACGTCTGCAAAACACACACCTATTTCTTCAGCGTCAAAACAAACAGCGCAAAGATAATTGTTTTGATTTTCGTTAAGTAGGTTGGACTCGATAAGCGTTCCCGGAGTAACTATTCTCGTCACGTCGCGACGAACGAGACCCTTGGCAAGTGCAGGATCCTCCATCTGCTCGCAAATTGCGACCTTATATCCCTTTTCAATAAGCTTACCTATGTAGGTTTCGGAGCTATGATAAGGAACACCACACATTGGCGCGCGCTCCTCCTCTCCGCAATCCCTTCCCGTGAGAGTCAATTCAAGTTCACGAGAAGCAAGAATTGCATCGTCAAAGAACATCTCATAAAAATCTCCGAGTCGATAAAAGAGTAAAAAGTCCTTATATTTATTTTTTATTTCAAAGTATTGTTCCATCATTGGAGTCATAATATGGACAATCCTCCTTATCTAAAAAATCCTAAAATGATTAATGGCACTTGGAATGACAAGTAGCACAGTTATGTGTGCAAGCACTTTGGGGATCTTCTCCGGTTATTGCACAGGTAATAGTATTGTTAACCTCGTTCATAAGCTCGTTAACCTCAACCTGAATTTGATTTAGTTGGAGGAAGGATGCATTTGTAACGATAAGCTGATACAATTCGTTTATTCTTTCATTGATAGCATCAATTGTAAAACCGTCCTTCTCTTCCTTGAGCATTTCTGATTGAAGTGCCTGTTGCTGTACTTCATATTCCTTCAAAGCATTTTGAAGCTCAACATCATTTTCATAATTCTTTTTAGCTTCTTCGAATTCAACAAGTCTATGATCCTTGGCGATTGCCTCGCCGAGCTTTTTTGCAAGTTCAAAAATTTCCATAATTTCTCCTTATATTATCTCTCCAATGAGAGCAAAAGTTTCGCATTTGTTTATTTTAATATTTACGTATTGTCCTGTTAATTCAGTAGTTCCGTCGAACAAAACGATTTTATTTCCTTCCGTTCTTCCGCACAAAACGTTGGGGTTATTTTTGCTGGGTCCATCGCAAAGCACACGAATAGTTTCTCCAAGATGCTTTTGATTTATTTCATAAGCAATCTCGTTCTGCAAATTTAACAATCTGCTAAATCTCTCGGATTGAACGGGAGCGGGTATTTGATTTTCCATTTCAGCGGCAGGCGTACCCATTCTTGGCGAGTAAATAAACGAATAAATCATATCGTATCTCACTCTTCTGAGTGCATCAAGAGTACCCTCAAAATCCTCCTCGGTTTCACCCGGGAAACCAACAATAATATCGGTTGTAATAACTATATCAGGAATTTTGACCTTCATATAGTCAACAATTTCCATATATCTGTCAAGCTGATAATGGCGATTCATTTTCTTTAAAATACTATCGCTTCCCGATTGCAACGGCAAATGGAACTGCTTTGCTACTCTATCGTTATTCGCGATAACGTCAACGAGCTTTTTTGTTGCATCCTTCGGGTGACTCGTCATAAAGTGAAGCAAAAAATCACCCTCAATATGAGCAAGCTCCTCAAGTAAATCCGCAAAATCATAATCAAAGCCCATATCCTTACCATAGGAGTTAACATTCTGACCAAGAAGCGTAATATCCTTATATCCTCCTGCCACAAGCTCGCAGACCTCGGCAATAATCTCCTCTTTTCTGCGGCTTCGCTCTCTGCCTCTAACGTAAGGTACTATACAATAAGTACAGAAATTGTTGCAGCCGTACATAATGGAAACCCACGCACGGTAATTGCTTTCTCTCTTGATTGGCAAGCCTTCCGCAACAGAATACTCCTCGTCCGTGCAATAAAGTCTTTTTCCTTTTTTTATCTTTTCAGATAAAATCTCAGGTAATTTATGAATAGCAGACGTTGAAAAAACGAAATCAACGTAAGGATATTTAAACTTAATATCATTTACTCTGTGCTCCTGAGTTACCATACAACCGCATACCGCGATAACAAGTTCGGGATTCTTTTGTTTAATATGCTTGTACTGTCCTATAGTAGAAAGTGCCTTAAGCTCCGCGTGTTCACGGATAGCACAAGTATTTACAACAATAAGATAGGCTTTTTCGGGGGAGGATAAAATTTCATATCCCATAGCTTCTGCCATTCCCACAATCTTTTCGCTATCCGCTTCATTCTGTTGACATCCGAATGTCATAACGAACGCGCCGCGGCGAAATCCGTTTTCCAAAGCAAAGCGGTCATTTTCCGCTTTTATCTGCGTCATATATTTAATTTGCTTATCAATATCTTCTTTTGGTAATATTTTCGTCTTCAAAACACACTTCTCCAATATACATAATATATCATCTTAATATTATATACCAACAAAACAAAAAAGTCAAGTTTTTTATACTGATTTGCCCCCTTGTTTTATTTATTTTTTTGCAAAAATTGTTTTGTTTATTGACACGGAGAAAGAATTAAGGTATAATGTTAAGGTATTTGTGAAGAAAGGAGAAAAGCTATGATACTTATTATTGCCGAAAAGCCGAGTCTTGCGCGTAATATAGGTGCGGGTATTGGAAAAATGGCAAGCCGCAACGGTTATCTTGAAGGTAACGGTTATTTAATAACTTGGGCATTCGGTCATTTGTTTTCACTTGCCGATATTGAATATTATAGTCCTTCTCCCGATGGCACGAATAGGTGGACTATGCAAAATCTTCCCTGCTTCCCAAAAGAATTTGTTTTTGAACTCAAAAAGGATTCTAAAAAGCAGGTCGACGCAGGTATTGTGAAGCAATTCAATATCATAAAACAACTCTGCAATCGCCCTGACGTTGATATGATAGTAAACGCAGGAGATGCCGACCGCGAGGGTGAAATTATAGTGCGTCTTTGCATTCAAAATGCACTTGATACGAAAAAGGAAATTCGCCGCCTTTGGCTTCCCGACCAAACTCCGCAAACGGTTGCAAAGGCCCTCACCGAGATGAAGCCCGATTATGAATATAATAATCTTGCGAACGAGGGATTAGCGCGAACCTATATAGATTGGCTCTACGGTGTAAACTTAACGCGCTACGCAACTCTCAAAACTGGTACTCTTTTGCGTGTTGGCAGAGTTATCGTGCCAATAGTTAAAGCCATTTATGATAGAGATATGGCAATTAAAAACTTTGTTCCCGAAACGTATTATATAATCGCGAGCAAGGAATTCACAAACGGTGAGGTAATTGAGCTTAATGGAAAAGAAAAAATTCCAAAAGATCAAATATATAAAGCGCAGGAGCTTTGCGATAAATACAATGCTTCCACCGCCGTAGTTACTAACGTTAAAAGAAAAAAGGAAACTCTTCATCCCGGTAAGCTTTATTCCCTTTCCAAGCTTCAAAACGTTCTTGGAAAGAAATATAAAATGTCGATGAAGCAGAGTCTTGATATTATTCAAAAGCTTTATGAAAACGGCTATCTCACCTACCCGAGAACGAACTCCGAATATCTTGCCACAACCGAGCAAGGCAAGGTAAAAACCATTCTTGAAAACTGCAAAAAGATTGGTTATCCCGTTGAATTTAAATTTTCAAAAAAGATATTTGACGACTCAAAGATCGAATCCCACTCTGCACTTACTCCGACCTACAAAATCCCCGACTCATCTAAGCTTACCCCGGACGAATTAAAGGTATATTCAACAGTTTTCCGCAGATTTATTGCGGTTTTCTGCGCCGAAGAATGTATCGTTGAGCGCAGTGAAATCACCATTAAGGTTGGCGAATACGAGGAATTCTCAATAAAAGGAACAGTTATCGTTCAAAAGGGATGGACAAAGTATGATGACTATAATCAAAAGGATAAAATTCTCCCCAAACTCACAAAGGGCGATATAGTCAACATCAACTTCAAGCCCGTTGAAAAGGAAACCGCACCGCCGAGACACTATACTATAGAAACCCTCAACAATTATCTCAAAAATCCGTTCAAGGAAGACAAGGCAACCCGTGATGAAAAAGCACAATCCGATGATACTTATAATGCAGATGACTCCGAAGATTACAAAGCGATTTTCGAAGGCCTTGAGCTTGGTACTGAAGCAACGAGAACGGGTATTATTGACAACGCCAGAAATAGTCAATATATCAATTTGAACAAAGATGTTTATACCATTCTGCCGGGTGGCATATTTATGATAGAATCCCTTATACGAATGAATATAAATATGGATAAATATAAAACGAGCCAGCTCGGCCAAGCATTAAAGAAGGTTTATCGCGGTCAAATCGAAATTCAGGATGCCATAAAGCTCACTGAAAATGAGCTTTCCGAGATTTTCGATTCAAAGGATACTCCAATTGAGCTTGATACCGATAGCGGTTTCTTTGGCGATATGGTTGGTAAATGTCCGCTTTGCGGCGGCGATGTCAAGAGAATGAAATATAACTATTGCTGTATGAATTACAAGGAGCAAGGATGTAAATTCTCCGTTGGCACGATTATTTTAGGACGTTCTATTTCAAAATCTAACGTTCAAAAGCTTCTCTCCGAAGGCAAAACCTCTAAAATCCAAGGGTTCACCTCAAAAAACGGCAAAAAATTCGATGCCTTTTTAAAATTGCAGGAAGGCAAGGTCGTTTTCGACTTTTAATTACAAATCTCCTCTGATTAACACAAATTGCGTCAATAAAATATACTGTTAATGCAGTGGTTTTATTGACGCAAAAATTTCCTTTTTGTTTTTTATTCATTAGTGATTAAAACAACCTAAAATAAGGAAAAAATATACCTGTACGATTGATAAGACTTTGCGCTTATCTTTTACGGAGGTGTATAATGAGTGTTAAAAGAGGAGATATTTATTATGCGGACCTAAGCCCCGTTATTGGCTCTGAGCAAGGCGGACTTCGTCCCGTTTTAATTGTTCAAAACGATGTTGGAAACAGATATAGTCCAACAGTTATTGCCGCAGCAATTACATCCAAGATGGGCAAAACACACTTGCCAACACATATTGATATTCACGGAAGCAACGTGGGACTTGCCAAGGATTCCATTGTTTTGCTTGAACAAATAAGAACTATAGATAAGCAACGCCTGAAAGAAAAAATGGGGCATCTTGATGAAACGACGATGAATGAGGTTAATACCGCAATAGCAGTTAGCTTCGGGCTTAATCCTCCTCCCTAATTCAACAATATTTACATTTTATTAACAAAAAACACTTGATTTTCTTATTATAATGATGTAAAATATATTTGTTGACTAATCAACCAATCACCTTCCGGGAGAAACAAATGAAATTCACTCAAAATTATACTGTGCGTTGGCACGAAACGAATGCCAATCGCGAAATAACCCCCTCTTCAATATTGACATTAATGCAGGAAACAACAAATCATCATATAAAAACCATTTATCCTTCGTTAGAATATATCCGAGATGAGCTTCATCAAGCATTTATACTTGCAAAGGTATATATGAGATTTTACGAGCCCGCGCACGCTTACGATAATCTTACCGTTAACACTTGGACAGGTATTGAATCAAGGGGATTTACCTTTTACCGTAGCTTCTCGGTAAAAAAGGGAGATATATTGATAGCGGACGCGCTGACCACCTGGTGCCTGATTGACACTCAAACTCATAAGCTTCTCCCTGTTAGCAAATTTGAAAACAATTTCGTGGACGAGCCCTCGCTTGAGGTAAATATGCCAAGGAAAATCAAGTTCCCCGCCGATGTTAATTTGGAATTGATTGGTAAAAGAAGAATAGTGTATAGTGATATTGATTACAATAAACATATGAATAACACCCACTATCCCAATATGCTTATTGACTTTCTTCCCTCACCCGAAAGCTATAGGGTAAAGGAACTGATGCTTTCATTTCTACAGGGCGCGCTTTACAATGACGAGTTAGAAATACATAGAGCTAAAGAAAACGATACCTTCTATTTCAAAACCGTCAATCCCGAAGGAAAAACCTGCCTTGAAGCTTTTTTAATTACCGAAAACCAAGAATTTGAAATTAAATAGAATAATTAACCTCCGATTTTCATATAGTGTATTAACTATAAAATAACGGAGGTTAAATTTTTATGAAATCAATCAAAATCACATCTATTATTCTATTTTTGACTGTAATACTCCTGAGTGTTTACATCGGCGGAAAGCAAATCAACTCAAAAATCGAGCAAAGCATTAAAGAAAACTATCAAACGGAAATCGATGCGCTGAAAGAAAAGCTAAACAGTCAATCCAACCTTATAAATTCTATTATCAATGTTGGAAATAAGACAGATTCCACAACCACCACAACGAAAAAACCAACAACGCAAAGCACAACAACAACGACAACCAAGAAAAATACTACAACCAATACACCCGTGGAAGATGAAGTATTATTTGAATACGTAAAAGAAAACGGGGGCATAACCATTACAAAATATATTGGAAAACAAACAAGTGTAACCATTCCAAATAAAATTGAGCAGCTCCCCGTTCTTAAAATCGGAGAAAATGCATTTGCGAACTCTAAAGTAAAGAGCGTGACTCTTCCCTCCTCCTGTGAAGAAATCGATTGGTTCGCATTTTACGGTTGCTATGCTTTAACTACCATATACGTTTCAAGCGAGGTAAAAACGATTGGCTACGGTGCATTCGATTCCTGCTCCAAAAGTCTCACAATATATTGCGAGCGAAATTCTTATGCTCAAAAATACGCGCAAAGCTTTGGAATAAAATACTCAATTTTTCAATAGATAAAAAAGTGTGATGATTTCTCATCACACTTTTTTATTATTTAACTATATCAACAAGCTGATCGTATTCTTCAATACTTGTTATTCCGTCCAAAACTCGCTCGCAGGTATGACTCAAAACAGTTGTCATATCTCTTGCAACTATAGCTCCAACCTTTTCACTTGTGAAATCGTCGGACATTATTATATCTCTGATCTCATCGGTAAGCACCATAATTTCAAACACACCGATTCTGCCAAGATAACCCGAATTGTTACAGTATCTGCATCCCACTGGCTCATAGATTTCTGTGGGTTTATCTATTCCAAGTAATGCCATCTCGGCAGGAGTCGTTATCTTTGCCGCTTTACATTTTGGGCAAAGCTTTCTGACAAGTCGCTGTGAAATAGCACCGAGCAATGAGTCGGCAACAAGGTATTTGGGAATACCCATATTAATAAGTCTTGTGATAACACCCGCCGCATCATTGGTATGAATTGAGGAAAGCACCAAGTGACCAGTGATAGCGGCTCTCGTTGCAATCTGAGCAGTTTCCTCGTCACGAATCTCACCAATCATTATAATATTGGGGTCCTGACGCAAAAAGCTGCGAAGTGCCGCGGCAAACGTAAGATTTGCTTTGGTATTAACCTGAACCTGATTAATACCGTCAATTTCATTTTCGACAGGATCCTCAACCGTCATAATATTAGTATCTTCCTTTGCAAGGTAACGAAGGAAGGTATAAAGCGTGGTCGATTTACCGCTTCCCGTAGGACCTGTCAAAAGAATAATTCCGTGAGGACGGGTGATCATACCCATAATCAAATCCTTTTGCTTTTCAGAAAATCCGAGTGTTGACATATCGCTTGAGCTGAATGCACGGCTATAAATACGAATAACAACCTTTTCACCGTGAATAGTTGGAATTGTCGAAACACGAAAGTCATAGGTATTTCCCTCAATAGTAAGACTTATCTTACCGTCCTGGGGAATTCTTCGCTCTGCAATATTCAACTCCGCCATAATTTTATATCGCGCAAGCATTGCGGGATAAAGCTGTTGCGAAAGATCGTCAATCTTTTGAAGCTTACCGTCAATTCTGAAACGAATGAACACAGATTTGCTGAACGGCTCAATATGAATATCACTCGCGCCGCGGTTAATAGCATCAATCAAAATAGAGTCACAAAGCTTAATAACAGGCGCATCGATGGGAGCATCGGGGTCAATTTCCTCTTTTTCGGTATTGTTCTTTATATACTCGTCCATCGCCTCGTTCTGCTGAATTTTATTATTCGCATAATCAAGGATAAGCTTCATCTGCTTTGGTGGACTGATAATAAACTCAATTTTTCTGCATCCTTGAGATAGTATCTCATTAAACTCTTCTATTTTGAAGGGATTCGAACCGAGGACAACCAAAACGTCATCTCTGATTTCAAAAGGCACGCCTTGATATTCAAGCAAAAGATCACGCGGATATTTTCCAACGAATTCAAGATCAATTTCCGAAAGCTGACAAAATCTGTATTCCAAGCCAAGAAAGTCCGCAAGAACGCGGTAGGTTGTTTCTTCATCAAGCACCTTGTCCTTAGCAAGCTCAAGATACATCGGTGTTTCCAAAGAATTCGCTTTATTTCGATACTTTTCGGCTATTTCGGCTGAAACAATGAATTCTTCAATAAGATATTTTGAAAATAATTTATTAAAAATCACTTTTTTGCCTCCTTATACGGCACTCATCATAGACATCATAGGAACGAGAACAGAAAGCACCACCAAGCAAACCACTCCGCCGAGTAAAAGAATGCAAATCGGCTCAATCGCGGCAACCGCCTTGGCAATACTTGACTCAACCTGCTCGTCAAAGTAGCTTCCCGTTGATTCAAGAACCTCCTCAATATTTCCGCTATTCTCTCCAACTCTGATCATTTGCGTTAAAATCGTCGGAAAAAGTCCCGTTGCAGCTATTGAAGCGGCAATACTACGACCACGCTTAACCTCTTCAATCGTGAAGTCAAACTTCTTCTTCAAGACCTCGTTTCCGAGCATTTTCTGAAGATTTTCAAGCACGTCGATCATATTCATACCGCTTGAAAGAAGAATAATAAATGCTCTTGAAAAACGCGCGGTAATCAAATTTTTTTGAACCGTGGAAATAATAGGTATCTTTAGCATCAAAACATCTTTAACGTATCTTCCGGTTTTGGTTTTGAAGAAGCCTACCACCAAAAGAACAAGCAACACAGCACCAGGAAGAAGTATGAATATATAATCCTGAATAAATGTGGAAATGCTCATTACAACTCGTGTAATTGCAGGAACTTCTCCGCCAAGCTGACTGATAGTCGATTCAAAATTCGGAAGAACGAACAAGCAAAGGAAAATGACAACTATAAATATCATTCCTATAAGCAATGAGGGATAAACCATCGCAGATGACGCCTTTTTCTTAATCTTTCGGTCATTTTCGTAATAGTCCGCCATATTCGTCATAACCTTATCAAGTGAGCCGCTCACCTCTCCAATAGCAACCATACTAATGAAAAATCTAGGAAAAACCTTAGGATGCTTAGCAAAGGCATCGGAGAGTAAAACTCCCGATTCAACATCAAGATATACGGCTTGCAAAACGTTTTTGAACGGGATGCTAAACTTCTGTTTATGTAAGCTATTCAAACACTCACTAATAGGTATGCCCGCCTTGAGCATAACCGAGAACTGTCTGAAAAACATAATTACTTCGTTAAACTTAACCTTGCTGCTTACTGCGAAAAACTCATTTTGCTTTTCTTCCTTTATTGCCGTAAAGGTAAGCAAATGAATTTTATCCTGACGCATTTGCGCACGCAAGCTAAGGGCGTCACTCGCCTCTCGAACAACAACCTGACGTTGCCCTGACGAGTTAATCACCTTACATCTATATAAAGGCATTAAAGCAGTACCTCCCAATAAATTGTCATAAATACTTCACCGAAGATTGCCATTAGTCCAATACCCAAAAGAAGATAGGGTCCAAACGCAATCTCCGCTTCTCTTTCGGTTTTGGCGGTCTTGATTTTGATAATCTCAATCACTGAACCCAACAAGGTACCAATAATGATAGAAATCAAAAGCGGCAAAACCCCTACCAAAAATCCGCCAATGCCCACAAGATAAATATCTCCTGAGCCAAGAGCTTCTTTTTTCAAAACTAATTTGGCAACCAATTTGATTGCTCCAAAAAAGCCAAATCCAAACAACGCTCCAAGTATGTATTCCCAAATGTCGCCATTTAAAACGGCACAACGATAGAATGTGATAAACACGGCAATCGCGACATACAAAATTAGAGTTATATTATAAATATCGTGAGTTTCGTGGTCAATTCCCGCTATAACGATGAACAAAAATACCAAAAGCATAAGTGCAATAAAGATTGGCAACATTTTGCTTGAATAACCGTATTTCAAATATGCAAACATAAACCCAAGACCGCCAAAAATCTCGCAAAGGAATGAAAACACACCTATTTTCGCCTTGCAATTTCTGCATTTTCCACCGAGGAAAATATAGGACAAAATCGGAATGTTATCATAGCCCTTAATATCCTTCTCGCAGCTCGGACAGTATGAATCGGGCTTTACTATAGAAAGTCCCTTTGGCACGCGGTATGTGATAACACCTGCAAAGCTTGCAAAAACCGCGCCAAATATGAAAGAAATAATAGCATATAGAATTCTTAATTCAGGCATTGAACGTTACCTCCTTGTTATACACCACTATAGCAGCTTGATTATTTTTATTAAAGTTAGCCAAATCCTTCTTCGCAAAAATCATATATCTCATTATCAAAATTGAGGTAGCCGTGATAATAACGGTCATAACAAACGTGAGAATAATAACGATTGCAAGAGCGTAACCCTTTTGTTTTTTATTCTTGTTCATTAGTTACCTCCTGCGAAGCACTTACACCTAAGTTCAATTCTTTAACCAATTCTTTTCCATCAGGGGATTCTATAGAACCAATAATCAATTTAGAACTATCATCATAAGAAAATTCTATCTTGTAATAATTCTTATTATAGTTGGTAACAGGATAAAATTTTGAAGTTAAATATCCCTTGAAATTATTTGCTTCATACTCACCCTCAAAGTATTTATCTGCCCAAGCGTCACCATACTTATCCCAATAAGCATCAATATCCTGGCACACCATTTTGATTTTAACGTATTCTTCTTGACGAGCAACCACTTTTCTCATAGCAACTATGGTTGACAACAAAGCAAACATTGTTATGGATAACACGGTTATTGCAACCAAAACTTCAACTAAAGTAAGTCCTTTTTGTGTTTTTTTCATAAACCGTACTCACTAAAAAGTGATGCTCCTTTCTTTAAGAATTTTTATTTGTTCTCGATCCTCTTAATTCCAAAATTCACGAAAATCGGTTCATCGGAATCAATATCGTAATATGAGATTTCTTTTTTCTCAACCTCAAATTCGTGCTTTGTGGCAACGAGCAAAAATCTGCTCAAAATATCCTTTTCGGTTTTATATTCAAAGTCATAAGACGTAATCAAATCCTTATCCGAAACCATAATCATCGTGCAAACCTTTTGCTTGATATAGAAATAAACGTAAGTTCCCTTATAATCAAGCTTTTCGCTAAGGAACATACCAAGCGGTTGCACACCGACAAACTCCGTATTAAGCAGCTTTTCAATCTTGTTAAAGGATTCAACTATAATATTCGGAATGTAATATGTGTTGAACATATAACCAATTCCGCTTTTATAGGAATTGCTTATCGGAACGAAAAGCTCCTTGTTAGTCTTTAATTTCATTTCCTTTTTGTAAAGACTGTTTGCCTGGAAAGAGCTCTTAACGGGCAAAAACAAGCTGTTTTTATGAATTTCTGCGCATCTCAAAAGAAGAAGCGGAGACTGAAGATTTTTGATATTAAGCTCTTTTAATTCCTGCTTGATTTTTTCAACAAGGGGCTCAACCTGAGCAATAACCCCATCCTTTATCGGATAATCTTCAAGATCTATAAATATTTCATTTTCCGTTGGCTTGTTGTCCTTGAGAAAATAAATTCTCAAATAACCGTTGCCAAAATTAGAATATTCAAAAATACAATGATTTTGAGCCATTATTATTCCTCCTAATTAACAGGTCCTAAGATAAATTCAAAATGTTTTCCACTGTCGAATTCCATATAACATATCACGAAATCATTTTCATCCTCTTCGTCAACATTTTTTTCAGTTATATAAAAAACAACTAAACCAGTATCCGAAAAAATTGGTTTATCAGAAGAAATCTCTTTTATATTTCCTTCATCGTCAATTCTAAAAAAAGCGTTGTTATTTTTATCATTATTCGGAAAACTGATTTTTAACTCATCCCACGATTGCAAAGGATTTTTATCGTCATTAACAAGTCCCCTCAAATACTTCTCAATATTTTTCGCCATATCAATATCTTCCGCTTCTTCAAGAAGGTCGCCCGAAACGTTAGTCATAAAAACCATAGTAGTTCCAACCATCGTCAAAACTATTGAAGAAATAGCAATAACCACGATTATTTCCACAAGTGTAAATCCACTTTTCTTCTGCATTATGGGATACTCCTTTCTTGAAAAGCTAATTTGACAAAATATCGACAAAAATTCGCATTTTACTACATAATGAATTATATCACCAAATATAATAATTGTCAATACATTTGAGGGGATTTTATCCTCTCCCACTCAGTTAATAAAATTAATATTTTCACTAAATATCAAATCATAACAAATAAGCTCTTGAGAGTCCAAATTCTCCCTATACATATCTATTGCATTTATCTGACTATTCTCATAGGTTTTATAGTAATATATCCCCCTCTCTGTATTGCAACAGCTCATATATTGTGTTCTTTCAAATTTGCCGCCAAATATTACACATCCTTCCACCTGCTCAACAGCTCCCAAAATATGAAAAAACTGACTAACCGAGCTTATCTCATCCGCAGGAATTACTGAATTAAGCTTTGTAAATGCGACCTTAACAAATCTTGACGTTGACGAAAAATCCCCCGGCAAACCGAGTGCTCCCATACCTCTACTGTAAATCTGCAAGTTGACCTTGTCAGAAAAGGTATTTTGTGGGTCAATATTGGATAGTCCAATATAGTTGTTCAAATTCATCATTTGATATTCAAACGGTGGATTATTGGTGAGCACCCCAATAGAATTTTGATGTATTTTCATTCCATCTCTCATATTTTCAACCACAATACTTTTATTCTTATCCGATATCAACCAATGAAGCTGACCGTTTTCTAAATTTTCATTAAATTTTGTATCCACAAGATTAATCTCTTTTAACGCTTTTGCACATTCGTCAACGCTTTCGTACTTAGCAAGCAAATATGGTATCAGCTCATAAGGAGCAAGATTAATCTTTCCATTCACCCTTTCTCCATAATATGCATTCCCAACAAAATTCAAGCCCGAAATACTCAATCCGCGTTCATTCGTTGCATCAAAATATAGCGGATAGTCATCAACTATCGCAGCCATTCCTATAATTGCGTGATGACCTTGAACTACATCTCCTGATTTGAATTTAAACTCATAGTTTCTCGGTGTAATGGTTACACATTCTCCAAATCGTTTTTCCAAATCCAACGTTCTTCCAAAATAATGACCTTGTGCATTAAAGTTTATCGCTGTACACATCTTATCACATCCTTTCGTGTGATTGTTGACCTTTTTGCTCAAAAAAATACAATGGGGCTATCTCAGTTAGATGCAGAAGACGTGAGTTCGTTCTCGTCGGCGTACAAGCGTACGACAGAGAGCGAAGTCGCGGCTAAAAAGCCACATAAAAATGAAGAAAATCGCCAATTTTCGTTGGCGATTTTCAACTTTATGAGAAATTTGCACATTAAAAATCTTGCATTTTTCATATTTTTATTTCAGTGGCTTTTGTTCTGCGCTAAATGAGACAGCCCCATATCTATTAAGTTCTTTTATCAAACTTTGTAGAGCATTTTACGCAGGTAATTGTAATTTTTCCCCTGCCCTTCGGCACTCTCAACCAGGTTTTGCATTTAGGACAACGATAAAACTTATGCGTTTTTCTCTGCTTCCATCTCGTCTTGGTCATATTTATCGCACCAAGATACTTTTTATTCTCTTGCCTTCTTTTATAAACCTTTTTTGAAAGAATTCTGAAATAAGCATATCCCATCAGCCCGTAAGTAATCATTGCAAACATTAATTTTAGTATTCCGCGAGGCAAAAATCCGTATATCAAAAAGAATACTATTGAAAGAATCAAGCTAAGCTTTGCAAGGTCGTCAAAACCGTTTCTTCCGTAGAAAAATGCTTGCATCTTTCCTACCATTCTTGATAAGAAGTTTCTCATTTTCTGCACCTCTTATTCTGTTCTGAGTGCAATTACGGGATCCTTTTTAGATGCCGTCTTTGATGGGAACAAGCCCGCAATAAACGTAAGTCCCATACTGATTGCAACGAGGATTATCGCAGGAATGGGCTCAAGAACCGCCTGAAGATTTGCAATGCCCGTAAAGTGATAAAGAATAATATTTATTATCACTATCAATCCGAGCGAGCAAATGATACCGAGCATACCCGCAACGAAGCCAACGAACAGGGTTTCCGCATTGAATACGCGCGCAATATCCTTTTTAGATGCACCGATAGCGCGAAGAATACCGATTTCCTTCGTTCTTTCAAGAACCGAGATATATGTGATAATACCAATCATAATTGAAGATACAACGAGTGAAATTGCAACGAAAGCAATAAGCACGTAAGAAATAGCATCAATAATCGTTGTTACCGAGCTCATAAGAAGCGCAACGGTGTCCGAATAAATAATCTTATCGTCCTCATTTTGTTGATTATTGTATTCTGCAATAATCTCATTAATGCGCTCCTTCGCCTCAAAATCCTTAGGATAAATTGAAATAGATGTGGGATTTTCAATATCAATATAACCAAGCGCTTCAAGATTGCCCTTATAGGTATTCGATGTTATTCTATTCTCGTTGAGATGCTTGATAATCATATTCATCAAGGATTCCGCACTTGTGGGAACATATTCCAAAATAATATCCTTAAGATAAGGCATATTCAATTGCTCAACAAGAGCATCAATAATAAAGGTGGTGTCAATTCCGGGATGTTTTTGAAGAATCTCCTTTATCATCGGAAAATCGTCCATTGTGTATCCCTCAGAGTCAAATCTGATTCCCGTGAACATATCCACGTCGGGATTTTTGAGCTGCGCCTTCACAACGGCACTGTTATTGCTTTTGTGGATAACCTCATCCTTTAGACTCGAAAGATAACCGATAGTTCCGATATTCGCCATATTCATCGTATCGTCGGTGGGGCGAACGATACCAACTATCTTCAACTCCATTGCAGAATCAAGTCGCTGCTTAAAGCCCTTATCGTCATCTGTAAGCTTCACAATCTTATCACCGTCAAGCGCATAGTGATCGCTGTCAAGAAGCACCTTGAAATCGAAATCATAAATTTCCTCATAGGTGTAATCGGTTGCGGGAATATCAATATCGACCTTATCTCCGGTCAACTGCGCCTTGATTGCCGCCTCCATATATTCCTGAATTTCAGAAAAATCACGAATACCGAGAACGTAGAGCGTATAGTCAGAAATCTGATTGCTTTCATCAACAATCAAAACTATTTCGTTTGAGCTTTCGGGATACTTACCGTCAACAAGCTCGTATTCGCTCTGCAAATGACTAAGATCTCCAATAAGCTCAGTCCAACCCGTAACGCTACCCATAGAAGAGCCCATCATAGTGCTCATACCGAGCATCATCTCCTGCGACGTACCCGTTACGCCCATAGAGGAATACATCTGCTCAAGCCCCTGGGAGCTATTTCTATAGCTGCCATCCTCTAATTGCAAATAAATATTCCAGTTAGGAGAGTAATCGTATTTTATATCCGTCACCAAATCCTGAATTTCCTTGTTAGAATCAAGGAAATCTTTAAATTTTTCAAGATTATTGGTTGCGGTAGAGTCCACCATCATAGTCATCATCTGAGACATTATCTGACTTGAATATACCTTGCCCGGCTCACGCTTTTGATTAGACGACTCAGCCGCTTGCATCATCGATGCCATCATAGTAGTCGGATCCATCGTATTCTGCATAATCTGCAAGGGATAGGAGGACATCGTGCTTTCCTCGATAGACTTGATATATGCATTTACACCCGTTGAAACCGCGAGAATAAGCGCAATACCGATAATACCGATAGAACCTGCAAAGGAAGTCAAAAAGGTTCTGCCCTTTTTGGTCATAAGGTTATTAAATGAAAGCGACATTGCCGTCCAGAAGGACATTGATGCCTTCTTCTTTCTCTTGACGGAATTTTTCTTCTCCTGCATTTGATAGAATTCTTCCATCTCCATTTTTCCGTCGTAAGGATCTGAGTCACCAACGAGATTACCGTCGCGAAGATTAATAATTCTCGTTGAATACTCCTCGGCAAGCTCGGGATTGTGCGTAACCATAATAACAAGGCGATCCTTTGCGATCTCCTTCAAAAGCTCCATAACCTGAACGCTCGTTTCGGAATCAAGAGCACCCGTTGGCTCGTCTGCAAGCAAAATATCCGGGTTATTTATAAGCGCACGCGCTATCGCAACTCTCTGCATCTGACCGCCCGAGAGCTGATTGGGACGCTTATTCATTTGTGAGCGGAGTCCCACCTTGTCAAGTGCCTGAACCGCTCTTTTTCTTCTCTCGTTCTTTGAAATACCGCTAAGCGTTAACGCAAGCTCAACGTTCGCAAGAACCGTTTGGTGAGAAATAAGATTATAGCTTTGGAAAATAAATCCGATAGAGTGATTTCTATAGGTATCCCAATCCGAATCGGTATAATCCTTAGTTGAAGTGTTGTTGATGATAAGATCACCGCTTGTGTATTGGTCAAGACCGCCAATAATATTGAGCAAGGTTGTTTTGCCACAGCCCGATTGACCAAGCACGGAAACGAACTCGCTTTCACGGAACTTAAGGCTAACACCCTTAAGCGCTTCTACCGCTGCCTCGTCCTTGCCGTATGTTTTTCTGATGTTTATAAGCTCTAACATATATTGCACCTACTATAATATATTCTTTGTTAATTGTATATTAACACGTCAACCTTAAAAATTCCTTAAAATTATTTAGTATGTCTAAAATAACTAAAATAAAAATCAAAAATTGTTAGTTAGTAACAAAAATTACAATATATTGTTTTTACCCCTTGACACAACCACAATATATAGTTATAATTAGAATGTCGAATTTTAGCGTGTTTTTGATATATAAGTTTATTTTAAGGAGGTTATTATGAAAATTATCAAAAGAAACGGTTCGGAAGTAATATTTGATCCCAACAAAATAATAGTTGCTGTAACCAAAGCAAATGAAAGCGTCGTTCCAAGCGCCAGAATGACCGAAATTCAAATCAAAAGAATAGCAGAAGACGTTGAAATGGCGGCTCTGCATATGAATAGATCCTTAAACGTTGAAGAAATACAGGATATGGTTGAGGATCAGATTATGAATCAGCGTGCCTTTGAGGTAGCTCGCAGATACATCACCTATAGATATAACCGCGCTCTTGTCAGAAAAGCTAACACAACCGATGAGCAGATATTAAGTCTTATCGAATGCAATAACGAAGAGGTAAAGCAGGAAAATTCCAATAAAAACCCAACCGTTAACAGCGTTCAGCGTGACTATATGGCAGGTGAGGTCAGCAAGGATATAACAAAACGTCTTCTTCTTCCTGCTGATATAGTTGAAGCGCACGAAAAAGGTATAATTCACTTCCACGATTCCGACTATTTTGCTCAGCATATGCATAATTGCGACCTTGTCAATCTTGAGGATATGCTTCAAAACGGTACGGTTATCAGTGGAACAATGATCGAAAAGCCACATAGCTTCTCCACCGCTTGTAACATCGCTACTCAGATTATAGCCCAGGTTGCTTCCTGTCAATACGGCGGTCAAAGTATAAGTCTCACTCATCTTGCCCCCTTCGTTGACGTAAGCCGCAAAAAGCTCAGAGTTACTGTTGAAGATGAGCTCAAAAGCATAAATCCTGACGTAACCGAGGAGGATATTGATAGAATTACCGAAAAGCGTCTTCTTGAAGAAATAAGAAGCGGTGTTCAAACCATTCAGTATCAGGTAGTAACGCTAATGACCACAAATGGACAAGCCCCCTTCGTAACCGTGTTTATGTATTTAAATGAGGCAAAGAATGAACGCGAAAAGAAAGACCTTGCCATTATCATTGAAGAAACTCTCAAGCAAAGATATAAGGGCGTAAAAAACGAAAAGGGCGTATGGGTAACTCCCGCCTTCCCCAAGCTCATATACGTTCTTGAAGAGGATAATATTCACGAGGATAGCCCCTATTATTATCTTACAAAGCTCGCTGCCAAATGTACAGCTAAAAGAATGGTTCCCGACTATATCTCCGAAAAAATAATGCTTCAGAACAAAATTGATAAAAACGGAGAGGGACATTGCTACACCTGTATGGGCTGCAGAAGCTTCTTAACTCCCTATATTGATGAAAACAGCCAACCCAAATATTACGGCAGATTTAATCAAGGTGTTGTAACAGTTAACCTTGTTGATATCGGTCTTTCCGCTGAAGGAGATATGGATAAGTTCTGGGAAATCTTTGATTCTCGAATGGAGCTTTGCCACAGAGCATTGCAGTGCCGTCACGAACGTCTCACCGGAACATTATCCGATGCCGCTCCAATCCTTTGGCAGCACGGTGCGCTTCTCCGCCTTCCAAAGGGAGAAACAATCGATAAATACCTTCACGGCGGCTATTCTACCATTTCTCTCGGCTATGCCGGTCTTTGGGAATGCGTGCTTGCGCTCAACGGCAAAAAACTCACCGAGCCCGAGGGTGAGGCACTTGGTCTTGAAATTATGAAAAAGCTCAACGAATATACTGCAAAATGGAAAGCAGCTGAATGCATTGACTATTCCCTTTACGGTACTCCTCTTGAAAGCACAACGTATAAATTTGCAAAGTGCTTGCAAAAGCGATTTGGCACTATTAAGGGAATTACAGATAAAACCTATATAACAAATAGCTACCACGTACACGTAACCGAAGAAATCGATGCCTTCAAAAAGCTTGCACTTGAATCAAAATTCCAAGCGCTCTCTCCCGGCGGTGCGATTTCTTACGTTGAGGTTCCCGATATGCAAAACAACCTTGATGCAGTTCTTTCCGTTATGAAATTTATCTATGATAATATTATGTACGCCGAGCTCAACACCAAGAGCGATTATTGTCAAGCGTGCGGATTTGACGGTGAGATCGAGGTTGTTGACGAGGATGGAAAGTTAGTGTGGAAATGTCCTAACTGCGGCAACACGGATCAATCCACGATGAACGTTGCTCGCCGCACCTGCGGATATATCGGCACTCAGTATTGGAACCAGGGCAGAACCCAAGAAATAAAAGAAAGAGTACTCCACCTTTAATAAGAGGTAATTATGAATTACGCACTCATACGTGAAAATGATATAGCCAACGGACCGGGTGTCAGAACCTCCCTTTTCGTTAGCGGCTGCAGACATCATTGTAAAGGATGCTTCAATCCTGAAACTTGGAATTTCAACTATGGAAATCCGTTTACACAGGCAGAGATTGATAGAATAATAGAGGCATCCACACCTCCATTTATTGAAGGACTAACCGTTCTTGGCGGTGAGCCCTTTGAACCGGAGAATCAAGACGCACTTATTGAACTATTAAAACAATTCAAGGCAAAGCTCCCACATAAAAAGGTATGGTGCTATTCGGGATTCAGCTTCGAACACGCGCTTCTTCCAAAAGCTCAAAGAAATGAAGAAAGCGTAAAGAAATTGCTTGAGCTTATCGACGTGCTTGTTGACGGACGATTTATTGAAGAATTAAAAAGTCCCGCCCTGTTGTTCAGAGGTTCATCCAATCAAAATATAATTGACGTCAAAGCTTCCCTTTCTCAAGAAAAAATGGTGCTCCTTGAGGGAGTGTGGGAAAGAAAAATGGGAAGCGGAAATATCTATGAATAACAAAATCGCAGACTTTAGGTCTGCGATTTTGTTTATATAAAGATTTTCGGATCCTGCTTTCCTAAAAGTGCAAACCGTAAAGAGTTTTCAACAAGGTCAAACTCCGCAACAAGCGAATGAGGTTTATTTATGGGATCATCCTGATGCATAGGTACAAAATACACGTTTTTTCGTGACATCAAGGTTGCTATATTTTTAAGATTTGCCGATAATGCATCATTCGATGCAAGTGCTATCAGCAACGGATTGTTATTTCTCAAATGAGCCTTAGTTGCCATCGTAACGCTCGTGTCGGTAATACCGTTTGCTATTTTTGAAAGCGTATTTCCGGTGCAGGGACACACAATCATCGCATCAAGCTTAATTTTAGGGCCGAGTGGTTCTGCCTCCGTTATAGTGTGTATTATCTTTTTGCCGCTTATTTCGACCGCCCTTTTTCTAACATCCTCAAAACAAGCAAATCTCGTATTTGTGTTATATACGTTCTCACTCATAATGGGTAAAATGTCATATCCTTGCAAAACCAAGCTTTTCATTGTTTCCAATGCTTTTGATATAGTACAAAACGATCCTGTCAAAGCAAATCCAATCAAATCAGATCCTCCCTTGTAAGTATGTTGTTAATTATGGTCTTGGCAATAATTTCGCCCGCACTCACGGGCGCATATCTTCCGGGTATTCCAAGCTCCCTATAATACTTCAAATTATATTCTTTCGCTAACTTATCATCCATTCCATAAGGAAATGAAGCAAGATCAATAATTATTGTCATAGGATCAGTTGACCTTACAAATTCTTCATCCATAATTCTATGGGGGATAGTGTTAAAAATAATGTCGTATTTTTTTGTGAACAGTTTATTTTTTGCAGATATTTTCAAGGTGTTTAATCCTATAAGCTTGCTCCAAGTCAGATTAATATCACATCTTGCAAGCACCGTAACCGTGGCGCCTTGTGATCGTAATAAATAAGCTAATATCTTACCAATGCGCCCACATCCAAATATGGCAATATTAGCCCCGTGTATGCTCTTGTCAAATTTCTGTTTGGCATAATGGATTGCTCCCTCAGCGGAAAGAAGCGCATTTTGAATTTGAAATGGCTCTATATCCATATAATCTATAATTACTCTATTTTGAGCATATTTATCTTTTGTTTTATTGGCAAATCTCCCACCAAGGATTATCGAATCCGATTTTGCTATTTCAATTATATCATCTAAAAATATATTGCCTTCGCTCGTTTTTAGATGAATACTATCAATGGATACGGGAATGGGCAAAGCAAGAATTTTAGCTTCTCTGATTTCGTTCTCTATTTTCTCTATATCAAAATCAAGGTATACTTTTGAATCATATTCTTTTTTCAACAAATAATCACTTGCATACTTTTGCCGCAGATCACCGCCTAAAAAAACAATCTTCATATTCCGCCTCCTTACCTTTACTACATTATATTGCAATGACAATTTAAAAGTGAAGATAAAAAAGCTCCGCCGATTTTTCGGCGGAGCACAAAATCAATTCAAAGCATCTTGGCAATAATGGGGACAATATCTTTAATCACAAGATCCGTGGTGTTTATGCATAGATCGTAATTATTCTTATCTCCCCAATTATTTCCGGTATAGTAATCGTAATACTTTGCTCTGTTTTTATCAATTCTGATTATTTGCTTTTTAATCTCTTTTTCGGTTAATTGCTTTTTGGAATCAGTATTTCGCGAAATACATCTCTTGATTCTGCTTTCCATATCGGCATATATAAAAATCCGATATGGCTTCAAATCCCTCAAAATAAAGTCAGCACATCTACCAACAATTACGCAACTTGATTTTTGAGCAAGCTCCCGAATTATCTCGCTTTGCGCAAGATAAATGGACTGCTCCTGCTGAATGTAAAGGTTATCAGCAATCAGCATACTCTGACCGATTGTAATGGGATAAAGCGTGTGCGGCTTACCTTCAAGAACTTCTTGAACGTACTCCTGTGACATTGATGTTTTTTCTGCAATCGCGGTAATAATTTCCTTATCGTAATATTCTATTCCAAGCTCCTCGGCAAGTCTTCTTCCAAATTCTCTGCCGCCGCTTCCAAATTCTCTGCCTATAGTGATAATCTTGTTCATAAGCAAATTCTCCTTTAATAGATATTATACTGTGATTATATCACCATTTTATTAATTTGTCAACAAAAATAGCTCAATCAAACGATTGAGCTAAATATTTATTTAGATGAATTTCTTCATTACATCAGTTACATTCTCTGCAGGCAAGGATGACGTAATAGTAAAGTTAACGTCATTCTTAAGCGCAAGCGCCTCAACCTCAAGCAAGAACTTTTCAAACGAGGGAACATCCTCATTGCAAATCTTCAAGCAAGAGTCAATAAAGATATCAGTAACGTCATAGTTGCTTGCCAAAATACCTGCAACGAAACCAAAGAGTGACTGAGCGTCAGCTACCAAATATTCAACTGTGTCTATAAGTCTTACTTGGCTGTTAACATCATAACGCAATTTGCTACCCTTCTCAATGCAAACTACACAGCCCTTTGTATCGTTCTGCGCCTTATTTACCATTTCGATAAGAGTTTTTGTTTTGCCCGTACCTTTAACGCCAATTATCAATTTCACCATAATAAATTACCTCCAAGAGTTATTGAAGCAAGTGCTCCTTCTTATGTATTAATTATACACTATGGAAAGATAAATTGCAAGTAGTTTTTATAAAAAATTAACCAAAAAATGCACAAAATCAGCAAAATTTTAAAACTTTATATATTTCTTTCCTCAAGTGCCTTTCTTAATTCCTCATAACCGGGTTTGCTAAGCATTGCAAACATATTCTTCTTATATGCCTCAACACCGGGCTGGTCAAAGGGATTAACACCAAGAAGGTATCCGGACATAGCGCAAGCAAGCTCAAAGAAGTAAATCAAATAACCCAAGCAATATGCGCTTCTTTCTTCAAGCTCAATATGAATATTGGGAACACCGCCATCAATATGTGCAAGCTGAGTTGCTCTCATAGCTATCTGCTTAAGCTCATTAATATCTCTGCCTGCAAGGAAATTAAGACCGTCAATATTTGCTTCATCATAAGGAATAGTATACATACTCTTTGTATCGTTCACGGAAAGAACGGTCTCAAAAAGGATTCTTTCACCCTCTTGAATGTATTGTCCCAAAGAATGAAGATCAGTTGAAAAGATTACAGATGCAGGGAAAATGCCCTTTCCATCCTTACCCTCGCTCTCGCCGAAAAGCTGCTTCCACCATTCCTGAAGAGTACCTACAAAGGGCTCGTATCCAACAAGGAGCTCAACTGATTTTCCCTTTCGGTAAAGAATATTTCTCATAGCGGCATACTTATATGCATCATTCTTGTTAAGATCAGCACTTGAATATGCAATTCTCGCATCATTTGCGCCCTGCATAAGAGCATCAATATCTATACCGGCAACAGCCACAGGAAGGAGACCTACTGCTGTAAGAACAGAAAATCTTCCGCCCACATCATCGGGAATAACAAAGGTTTCATATCCCTGCTGAGTTGCAAAGGATTTGAGTGTTCCGCGCGCCTTGTCTGTTGTAACGTAAATCCTTTTATTAGCTTCCTCAACTCCATACTTCTTTTCAAGGAATGCACGAAGAATTCTGAAGGCAACCGCAGGCTCAGTCGTCGTGCCTGATTTTGAAATTACGTTAATGCAAACGTTCTTATTTTCGCAAATGTAAAGAAGATCGTTAAGAGAAGCGGCACTAATATTGCATCCCGCATAATAAATCTCAGGATATTTACCATTACCCTGACGTTCAACTGAATTGAGGAAATCAACTATCGCTCTTGTTCCAAGATAAGAACCGCCGATACCGATTACGATAAACGCGTCGCAATCTGCCTGAATTCTCTTGGCAGCAATCTTGATTCTTTCAAATTCTTTCTTATCATAATTTTCGGGCAAATCCATCCAACCAAGGAATGAGTTACCCAACCCGCTTTTTTCTCTGAGCATTTTGTCAGCAACTGTCACCATTGGTGCTATGCATTCATATTCGTGCTCAGAAATAAACTTCTTTAAGTATTTGTCATTTAATTTAAGTATCATATTTATGCTTCCCTTCTAAAATCAACTATCAATTATTTTACTACTTTTTATGAAAAAATGCAATAGGAAATTAATTATTTTAGAAGAATTTTTGACAAAATCCTTACAAACAACCCCCAAAAATCTATTTTTTCTATATTTTCACAAGAAAGAACGGAAGACTCACCCACGATTTCGTTATTATGGTAATACAAGATTTTGCCAATCTCATCAAATTCTTGCAAAGGAGCGTTAACCTTGTCGGGAATTTCATATCTCTTTTCTATTTTTGAGGCATTTCCCTTTTTAACTACACACGCAAAATCTTCAGTATAGATGTGACACTTGTCTTCAGTTCCACCCGTAACCTTTATTGGTTCTAAATTTTCGCCAGAATTTTGATAAAGCTCAAAATTGGCAAATCCCCAATTCAAAAGCTGAGTTGCAATTGAATTTCTCTCCGCGCTGCTGTTTGCACCCATAATAACGCAAATCAAGTGCATATTTCCGCGCTTAGCGGTTGCGCTTATACAAAATTTCGCCTTTGACGTAGATCCGGTTTTAAGTCCCGTAGCACCTTGATAAAATCTTACGAGTCTGTTAGTATTAGTAAGTCCAAATTCACCGTTTCTGATTGTATCCATCCATATAGAACTGTATTTCAATATATCCTCGTGCTTGATAAGCTCACGCGACATTATAGCTATATCTATAGCACTCGTCAAATGATTAGTCGCCGTATCGTCAAGACCGTTCGTATTTTCAAAATAAGTATTTTCCATTCCAAGCTCGCGTGCTTTTTCATTCATTCTTTGAACGAATATTTGCTCCGAGCCGCAGATATGCTCCGCGAGTGCAACCGCCGCATCGTTTGCGGAAGCGATAACCACACTCTTTATCATATCCTCCGCGCTCATCTGCTCGCCCTCCTTCAAAAACACCTGAGAGCCGCCCATAGAAGCCGCGTAAGCACTCGTTGTTATGGTATCCGTATATTTTAAATTTCCCTTTTCAATTTCCTCCATAATCAAAAGCAGGGTCATTATTTTAGTAACTGATGCAGGCGGAAGTGCCAAATCGGGATTATACTCATACAAAACCGTTCCTGTTGCTGCTTCCATCAATACCGCGCTTTTACAGTCGAATTTCATATTTTCATTTTGAGTATCCTCTTTAGCAGAAATAGAACCCGCACTTAAGGAAAACACCATTGCTATGCACAAAAGCACAATTAAACACTTTTTCAAAAATAAAAAACTCATATATTTCATCTCCTAAACCTTTTTAATGAAATATATGAGTTTTTATTCTATTTTATTCTTTAAGAATACCTTCAACAACGAGCGCGCCATCGGCAACGGCGGTAATTATTTGATATACATCTCTGTCGCGTATATCACCCACTGCATAAAGTCCGTTTATATTCGTTCTGCAATATTTGTCGGTGATAATCTGTCCTTGCGGCGATATATTAAGTCCGTCAATCACAAATGACATATTCGGCTTTTCGCCAACCGCTCCGAAAACTCCGTCGCAAGCAATCGTTCTTGTTTCTTCTCCCTGAGTAATGCTTACACCGGCAACGCAATTATCGCCAAGGATTTCATTCACGGTAGCATTAAGAACGAATTCGATATTGTTCTTCTCGCGCGCCCTTTCAACAAGATAATTCGCCGCTCTGAATTCATCTCTGCGATGAATCAAATAAACCTTTTCGCAAAATGCGGAAAGATATATCGCTTGGCTTACTGCACTGTCACCACCACCGATAACAGAAACCATCTTGCTCCTAAAGAAAAATCCGTCACAGGTAGCACAATATGAGACACCCGCGCCTGCAAGACGGTCTTCACCTTCAACTCCGAGATGCTTATGCGATCTTCCCATAGCCAAAATCAAATGCTTACATTCAAACTCATCCTTTTTAGTGAACACCTTAAAGCCCTCTTCCGTCTTTTCAACCGAAACCACACTCTTTTTGATTATCGGAATTTCTTGTGATTTTGCGTGCTCAACGAATTGCGCGTGCAAATCAATTCCGCTGATTGACTTAAATCCAAGATAATTTTCAACCTCTGTTGCTTTTGTAATCTGACATTCTGAAGCGCCCTTATCAAGAACCGTAACGGAAAGCCCCGCGCGTTTAGCATACACCGCGCTCGAAAGTCCCGCAGGTCCTCCTCCAATGATTAAAACATCCAACATAATAACATTCCTTATTCTACGTAATAAATTATTTCATCGGGAAAGCAATAGCCCAAAAGCCGAGCCATTCTTTCCTTATATTCATCGTCAATTTCAGTATTGATATAGTATTTCAACTCATCAATTTCAAGTATTTTATTATCTCTCACAATTTGTAGCTTTTGATTTTCTTGCTTAATCGCAATATATTCCATCAAATTGTTTGCAGCTATAATCAAAGAAACAACAACCAAAATTACAACGAATGCAAAAAGCAAATAAGAGGGCAATCTTTTTATTTTTTTTGAATCAATTTTAGAAGAAATATCCATTTTGCTCTCCTTTCAACTTCGTTTTTGTCATAAATTATTTTACACCCTTATTATACAACTTAATACGAATTTTTGCAATAGATTGCATTAAAAAATATATTATTTTTTTGATAACGTGCGAGAAAAATCCAATCAAAATTTTAATTGGAGCAATCAATAGCTTTATTGCTCTATTTGCAGCTTTTCTTATCATCTTGCGATATAGCAAAACCCCTAAAAGCATCACTGAAATAAACACGCCTCGTACCTTTCCGTCGAATAGATAGTAAAGCAATAATATATGAGTTAAAGTAAAGGTGAGAATAAATAAAATATCTAAAACAAAGCTAACAGCCTTGCTTTTTCTTGATACTATTTCAAACGTGATTATAGCTAATATATCATATACAAAAAAAGCAAAAAAACCACAAAAAGCACTTACACATAGTGCATTCAGCATCTCAATCTGAGAATTATCCATCACTTAAATATCCTTGAAAGCAAAGAAGATTTTTCATTATTACTTGACTCAAAGTAATTTAAACCCGAAATCTTACCCGTCAACTCCACTTCACCCTTTTCAATATTCAAAACGTTGATATGCAGATTTTCACCTTCAATATATAAATCTCCGCACACGGTTTTTAAATTCACGTTATTTTCATCAAAGCTGATAATATCCTTCACACCGTTGATGCTTAAATTTTCCCTTGAATTCATTACTAAATTGTGAATTATCCTTGTGTTGTTTACCTTCGACTCCAACATAAAAAAACACCTCCAACCTTTATAATAAATGGTATGTTGCAGGTGTTTGTTTTATGAATTAAGTTATAACCTCATAAAGCGAGGAAGCATCATCCTTCAAAACGTGCTCTTTGATATCCAAAACACGAATTTTAAGGGTTCTGGTACCAAAGGTAATCTCAATAATATCATTAGCTTTAACGTCATAGGATGCCTTGGCAGGTCTGCCATTTACGGTAACGTGAGCATTATCGCAGGCATCGTTTGCAACGGTTCTTCTTTTGATAATTCTCGAAACCTTTAAAAATTTATCCAATCTCATAAAAATCTCCAATCAAAAATTATGGGCGGTTTTCCGCCCATAATTTTTATAGTAAATTAGTTAACTGCGTCCTTAAATGCCTTGCCGGCTGTGAATGTGGGGCGCTTAGAAGCTGCGATAACGATTTCTTCGCCTGTTTTGGGATTTCTACCCTTTCTTTCGCCACACTCCTTAACCTCGAATGTTCCGAAGCCAACGAGCTGAACCTTTTCACCGTTCTTAAGAGCAGCAACGATAGAATCTGTAACCGCCTTTACTGCAACCTCTGCATCTTTTTTTGTGAGCTTACCAGCAGCCGCAACTGCTTCAACCAATTGAACTTTGTTCATCTTAAAATCCTAACCTTTCATAATTTATGTAATGAATTTCATTACACTTATATAATATCACAAAAACCTTGATATTGCAAGGGTTTTTTGCAATTTTTCTTTATTTTTTTGCTATTTTTTTATCTATTTTGAACATAAAAAATCTGTTTTGTTGCTAATATACAAACACAATATACAAATTTTGTTCATATTTTCCAAAAAGTCAGTTTTTGTATTTCTCAATAAAAGAATTTGTCTTTTTGAAAAGTGCTTCCTCCGCATCAATTTCAGCTTTTGAGGAGAGGGCACTCATCAAAAACAACGCTTCTCCAAGCTCAGCATCATCAATATTTTCGGGCTTCTCTGCCATTTTGTCAAGCGACGCCTTAATCACTTCAATCATTTGGGCGTTGCTTTGCGCCTTGAATTCTCCTGATTTTTTAGCAACCTTGCTCGCTCGCATCAACGCAGGAGTCATTGCGGGAACGCTATTCAATTTATCATAAAGAGTTTCCCTGCTTTTTTCAACGTTTTTAATCGCCTCCCAATTCTTTAGCACCTCGTCGGGGGTTTTGGCATTCACATTGCCAAAAATATGGGGATGTCGATGAACGAGCTTCGCACAAACCTCGTGAGCAACGTCGTTTATATCAAAATTACCAAGCTCCTTCTCCATTTGCGTATGGAACACCACTTGAAGCATAACGTCGCCAAGCTCCTCGCGAAGAAGCTCCGCATCCTTTTTATCAATCGCTTCAATTACCTCATAGGTTTCTTCTATAAAGTTTTTTCTAATACTCTCGTGCGTTTGCTCGGTATCCCAAGGGCAGCCTCCCTCACCGCGCAAAATCTCCATTATGGCGCAAAGATCATAAAAATCGTATTTTTCTCTTGAAAGTATATATTCAACCTTTTTATTTTTCAACATCACAAATCCTTCTATCACACAAGGTGAATTTTCTTTAATATTTTTAAAATTTTCTCCCCCTTGGGAAGCATTAATATTTCGTCATCATTTATCGCGCGAAGCTTAAATATCAAAATGCCGTAAACCAAAGCCACCGCAACGATTATAGGTAAAACGAGCAAGCGCGAGCTTATCGGCTCAAGCAAAAGCAAATAAAGTCCCGTGCCGATTGCAACCGCTATAAAGCTTGCCAAAAACGGCTTTATAAACAAATTGAACACCTTATCTATCTTGCCCGCTCTTTTTATAATGAAATAAAGATTAATCGAAACTATAACCACCGACGAAATAAAAGTACTTATCGGCGCGCCGTAAATATTGATTTGCGGAATTCCGATCAACAAAAATGCAAATATCACTTTAACCAAAACTCCTATCACCATACTGACAATCGGCTTTTTGGCCTGCTTATACGCCTGCAAAATTGCATTGGTAATAGTTATCATAGCGGATAAAAACACCGATAACCCAAGAAGCGAAAGAAGGGGCGCGGTATATTCAATTTCCTTCTCCTGCGAAGCAAACAAAAGCTTCAAAATCGGCTCGCTGAATACGGCAATTCCAAGCCCCGTCGGAAAAGCAATTAAGGATGCCATTTTCAATGAAGAACCCAAGACCGCTCTTTCCTTCCCCAAATCTCCGCTCTCAATAGCGGAAACGAGCAAAGGCACAAGAGGTAATGCTATCGCGCTGATTAAGGTAGCGGGCAGATTGTATATGGAAACCGCCATAGTAGTATAAGAACCGTAAATAGCATTTGCTTGCCCTTGCGTATAACCAATATCGCAAAGCCGTCTTAAAATCATCGTCATATCGATTATTTTAGTAAGACTCAATATAGTAGAACTGAGAGTTATGGGAATTGCAATATTCAAAAGCTTTTTAAGTATTGCTCCATTTGAGTCGGATTTATTGGAAATAGCAATATTTTCTATCTTTATTCTATAAGCCAACTTATATAAAATAAGGAATAGCAGGGATACAGCAACTCCCAGGGTCAACCCCAAAACCGCAAATGCTGCAACGTAAGAAATATCATATCCCTTGTTCAATGCAATTATAGCAAATCCAAGGCCAAGCAAGAGCTTACCCAGAGCTTCAATAACCTGCGAAACCGCGGTTGGTATCATACTTTGATTGCCTTGAAAATATCCTCTTATCGCACTGCTTAAGCAAATCATTAATAGTGTTGGTGATATTGCTAAAATACAAAATGATGCATTATTATTATTAATAATTTGAGCTAATTTTTCATAAAAAATGCCCATCGCAAGTGTCCCAAAAAGTCCAACACTTCCAAGTGCAATAAGGGAAACTCGATATATCCTTCTTATATTTTTCATTCTTCCCTGCGCCTTGTTTTCTGCAACTAAAATAGATATAGCTACGGGAATACCCGTCGTAGAGATAACAAAAAACAAAGAATAAATATCATAAGCGGAGTTGAAATATCCCATTCCTTCTGCGCCCAAATATGCCATCATCGGTATCTTATAAAAAAGTCCGATAATCTTAACTATAAAAGTAGAAATGGCGAGAACCGCAACACCCGAAAAAAACTGTTTGCCGTAATTCTTCGCATCAGTATTTTTCCTTTGCATAGCTCTCGCCCTCCATTAAATTTTAATCAAAATAATGCTCACACACGTCATCAAATTCGCGCGTTACCTTTTCTATATCAATAGTGGTAAATTCTCCGTTATGATAAAGAATTTCACCGTCAACCATAGTCATAAGTACGTTTGAAGAATTTGCACTGTATGAAAGTGTACAATAAGTATCAAAGCAAGGCTTATTGTTAATCGCATTTAAATCAATCATTACTATATCCGCGCGATTGCCAACCGTAAGCTTTCCGCAGTCATTTCTTCCTTGTGATTTTGCGCCGTTAACTGTTGCAAGGTCAAGCATCTGGAATGCCCTTATCGCCTCCGCATCGCGGTTATAGCCCTTGTGAAGAATCGATGCAAGCTGATATTCACGCATAATATCAAGTGTATTGTTTGAAGCCGCGCCGTCAGTACCAAGTGTAACACAAACGCCCTTTTGAAGCATCGTGGGTACTCTTGCAACACCGCTGCCGAGCTTTAAGTTACTTGTTGCATTGTGCGAAACGAATGCATCGTGCTCGCGAATAATATCCATATCGCTATCGGTTACGTAAACACAATGAGCAAGTGTGGTAGGTGATGAAAGCACACCTGTGTCTCGGAAAAACTCAATAGGAGTTTTCCCGTATTTTTCAATGCAAGCAAGATGCTCCGCTTCACTTTCGGATGCGTGTATCTGCATTCTGAGGTTGTTATCTTTAGTATATTCAGCAACCTCGCGAATATACTTTTCAACGTTCGTATATTCTGCGTGAATGGACATATCCATTATAAGTCTGCCGTTATTTGCGCCCTGATATTGAGCAATCCACTCAACAGATTCATTAAAACGCCAGTCACCCTTTATGGTAGCATCCTCGCCAAACGAAACAAGCGAGCGCGAAAGATTTGCCTTGATTCCCGTTTCAACGACCGCTTTAGCAACGGAATTTTCAAACATATACATATCTGAAAACGAAACTATACCGTTTTTGAGCATTTCCGCAATAGCATATTTTGAAGAAATATATACATTTTCGGAATTAAGTCTTTCTTCAGCAGGAAAAATCTTTTCATTAAGCCATCTCCAAAGCGGCAAATCCTCACCGAATCCACGAAACATAACCATTGGCGCGTGACAATGAGAATTATAAAATCCGGGAATCAAAAGATTACCCTTACCGTCAATAGCTCTGTCGAACTCAGCAGGTCTTTCTCTGCCGATATAAGAAATAAACTCACCGTCAGTCAAAAGAAATATATGCTCGTCTGCAAAGCCGTATTCTTCGGGAATTCTAATATTTTCAAATAAAATTTTCATATTTACCTCCGTCAATGACAAGCATAGAACTTCTTTATCTCTTCAATCACTTTAGCGCTTGAATAGTTATCAAGATATTCATAAGGGTATTTAGGATTGAAATGCCTTATAATCTTTGTTGATGCAATATTTGCAGGATAATATTCAACGAGCTTCGTAACTGCTCCCGCACCAACCGACAAAATCGAATGAACCTCCTCCATCATATAGATGTTGTAAAGTCCCTCAGTTCCCTCCTGAGCAAATCCAACGTTTTCAAAATTACCAACGGTATTCTTTTGCCTATACATATAGTAAGGCAAATAACCCGCCGCCTGAGCGCGAAGCTGTGAATAGTCAACGCATTTGCCAACGTCACCACCGCGAATGGAATAAATATTCTGATTCTGTGCAAGAATATCCGCCGCCTTCTTAACACAGAAGGTATGTACTGTTATATTTTCGGGCTCAAGCGCAATAATCTTGTCAAAGGTTGACGAGAAATACTTAAACGTATCTCCGGGTAACCCTGCAATAAGATCGGTATTAATGCACTTTATTCCCGAATTCTTTGCAATCTCAAACGCGCGATAAAACTCATCAATACTATGGCTTCTGCCAATGGATTTAATGACCTGCTCGTTAAGAGATTGTGGATTTACACTAACTCTTGTTATACCGTGTTTTTTAGCAACCGCGAGCTTGCCCTCGGTTATAGTATCGGGACGTCCACCCTCAAGCGTAAATTCTTCAAGTGAGGAAACGTCAATTTTGCTGTCAATAAGCGACAAAAGCTTTTCAAGCTGCTCTTCGGTAAGAATAGTAGGTGTTCCTCCGCCGATATATACGGTTTTAAGATTAAGCTCAAGCTCAATAACTGTATCAAGCAAATTGGCAAGATCATCGCAAAGCTTGTCAAGATATGCGGGAATGAGTGAGAGAAGCTTAGGAGTCGTATATGACACGAATGAACAATACGAGCAACGGGAGGGGCAAAAAGGAATTGAAATATAAATACTGCAATCCTTAATATCGGGATTTCCCATAATCTTTTGTTCTCTGCGCGCAATATCTGTAGCAAGAGCCGCTTTTTTGGGAATAACGAAATAATCGTTATTAAGTATTTTTCTGACCTTTGCCTTGGAATTTCCGTTCAAAAGCATCTCCATAGCAACCTTTGAGGGTCTTACACCCGTAAGCATTCCCCAAGAGGGTCTATATCCAAGTATTTCACTTCCGACCGCCAAAACAACATTTCCTGCGGCAATTTTTGCAGTTCTCTGCTTCGTCACCTGAGGAATAAAATCAACTGTTTTTTCAGCTTCCGCGGTTTTTCCTTGATACGTTAATTTCGCCCAAGCATAAGAACCAGTTTCGCTGTTTTTTACCGTTACCTCCATTATAGGCGTATCCTCGGTAATCTCCTGATTTTCAACGAATTTTTCGCCGGGGAAAAATATCATACATAAAGTCTGAACGTAAAAGGCATTAATATCGCCCGTCACGGTTAATTTCATTTTAATTCTCCTTAACTTTTGAGTACATTACTATCCATAACGATAGTAACGGGACCGTCATTCAGTATGCTGACCTGCATATCCGCGCCGAATTCACCAGTACCAACGTGCTTAACCTCTTTTTTCATAAGCTCAACGAAATATTCGTAAAGTTCGTTTGCGTGGTCGGGAGAGCCCGCGCCGAAATAGTCGGGTCTGTTCCCTTTTTTATAGTTAGCAAGCAAGGTAAACTGAGAAACTATCAATGCTTCTCCGTCAACGTCCTTAACGGAGAGGTTCATTTTTCCGTTTTCGTCGCAAAAAATACGCAACTTTGATATTTTGGTAGCAAGAAGCTCCGCGTCAAGCTTGACGTCATCCTTGGAAACACCAAGAAGAATCATAAGCCCGTGTCCGCATTCTCCGCGAACAGTTCCGTCAATGCTAACGCTGGAATTTCTTACTCTTTGTATAACTGCTATCATAACTTTATCCTTTATTAATTAACAAATCCGCGCGATACGTCATAAATTCCGGGTATAGAACGAAGTCGCGAAACGATTGATGCATAGTGATCGGTATTCTTACATCCAACCTTTAATGTTACGATCGAACCACCCGAGGTTGTTTGAACGTTAATTTGAAGAATATCAACTCGCATATCCGCAAGTGCCACGGAAATATCCGCAAGCATACCGATTCTGTCGTCAACTCGAATTTGAAGATTTGCTTCAAACAAGCTTCTCTTTTCACTCGAATCGGCATCCCAGGATGCCTCAACCCAACGGTCCGCATATTCAGGATTTTTCTTGCCGTTAATAACGTTCGGGCAATCGCATTTATGAATAGAAATGCCGTAACCCTTTGTAATAAATCCAATAACACTGTCACCCGGCAAGGGATTACAGCATTTTGCAAACTTAACGCTGCATCCGCTTTCTCCGTCAACTATAATTCCACTGTTGGATTTGATTTTTCGGGGTTTTGCAGTGATAATAGTTTCTTCAGTAACCACAGGAGGCGGCTCAACGGGAGCAACCATTTTAGCGATTTCATCAACAATCTTGTTTCTAACTTTTGAAAGTTGAATTCCGCCGTAACCAATGGTGTTATAAAGATCGTCCGCAGTAGAAAATCCGTTTCTGACGGCAACGTTTTCAACGGCTTCCGTTCGCGTTGCTTCATTAACGACGTAACCCGCCTTTTTAATCTCGCCCTCAACCATTGAACGTCCAAGCAAGATATTGTCTGCACGCTTTTCCTTTTTAAACCATTGACGAATTCTGTTCTTCGCCCCACTCGTAGTAACTATCTTAAGCCAATCACGGCTTGGTCCCTTTGAGGATGATGAGGTCAAAATTTCAACGATTTCCCCATTTTGCAAAACTCTGTCAATGGGAACGATCATACCGTTAATTTTTGCGCCTATCATCTTGTGACCGACTGCACTATGAATTGCATAGGCAAAGTCGATAACCGTCGCACCCTGTGGAAGTGCCATAACGTCACCGTTAGGTGTGAATACAAACGTTTCATCGTGGAAAATGTCGATTTTAAGCGCCTGCATAAATTCCTCCGGGTCGCGCATTTCGTCCTCGGTTTCAAGAAGACGCGAAATCCATTCGAGCTTCTTGTCGATTTCCTCTTTAGAACGTTCTCCAGACTTGTATTTCCAGTGTGCCGCCACACCGTATTCTGCGATATGGTGCATCTCCCAGGTTCTTATCTGCACCTCGAAAGGAATACCGTATTTACCGATAACCGTGGTATGAAGCGAGCGATACATATTGGGCTTAGGGGTAGAAATATAGTCCTTAAATCTGCCGGGCACGGAATTGAACATCTCGTGAATCAAGCCAAGAGCCGTGTAGCAATCAAGCTCGGTATCAACAATTATACGCAAGGCATAAAAGTCGAAAATCTCGTCAAAGCTCTTATTTTGATTGTACATCTTACGGTAAATACTGTAAACGGTTTTAATACGTCCTTCAAGAGTAAACTTTATATTATTCTCCGTAAGCTTATTGTCAACCATAAGTCTAACATCCTCAATAAAATGAAGACTCTGACCGTATTTCTTTTCGATATTTGTTCTGACCTCCTCGTAACCGATGGGGTCGATATATTTCAATCCGAGGTTTTCAAGCTCCTGCTTGATTTTCTGCATACCGAGACGGTGTGCCAAGGGCGCGTAAACCTGCATAGTTTCAAGAGCGGTAATTCTTCTCTTGTGGTCGGGCTTTGCGTCAAGTGTTCTCATATTATGAACTCTGTCGCAAAGCTTAATAAAGATAACTCTAACATCCTTAGACATCGCAAGAAGCATTTTCCTAAGAGTTTCGATATGTGCTTCTTCCTTATCCTCAACTTTAAGAGTAACAATCTTTGTAAGACCGTCAACAAGCATCGAAACATCTGCTCCAAAGAGCTTTTCTATTTCCTTTAAATCAGTTTTTTCAGCGCAATCCTCAACCGTGTCGTGCAAAAGCGCGGCACAAATCGAATCCGTATCCAGCTCAAGACCTGCTACTATTTCAGCAACCGCAACGGGATGCGAAATATATTCCTCGCCGCTTGCTCTAAACTGTCCCTCGTGCAAGGTACGAGCATATTCATAAGCTTTTTCTATCTTTGGGATATCATATTTCTTCCCCGTTGCTTTAAGCATCGTAAGAAGCTTTTCGATACCATTATGTGTAGTGGACATAATACTCTCCGTTATTTTTTAATGCATTGATTTTTAATCTTTTTAAGAATCGAAGACTTTTCGATGCTCGTTTTTTCGGCATTGAAGTAAATGTCATACTGATAAATACCGGGATTAACCTCTTCAACGGTGCAAATTTTCAATTCATTAAGCACTTCAAGAATAATTTTAATCTTTGCCAAACGAATGTTAGCACCTTTAATTTCCGACAATTTATGATAAATCTCAACCTCAGTCATCATATCATTTCCCGTGCGAAATTCTTGCCTGAGCATCGAATATACAACGGCAAAATCATCTCGTGTCGGAATAATATCTTCATTCTCACTGTATTTTTCTCCCCTACGCAAAGCGCAAAAGAGTTCATTTTCATTCTTAAAATACGAAAGATAATTCTCTGAAAGTCTAATATCCTGAATTATCATTTGAACGCTTTCTGTATTATTAAAGCTATTAATATCAAGTGTGAACAATACGTCAACAACATCTCTTTCCTTGATATTAAGATTCAAATAGGACCTGTGGAACATAACAGCATTAATAGCCGTTCCGTTTTGCTCAAAAACGAATTTGGTGTGATTACCCGCACCAATAAGATGAGCGCCCATAACCTTTACCCCATTAACGATAAAGTTTGGTGTGGGGTTTGCATTGCCAAACGGCTCAAGCTTTGTGATTTCCTTGGCAAGACTCATCGTCAAATCCGCAAGCGTTAGCTCCCTGTCCGCCTCAATTTTATAATACAAATCCTCCTCGGTAAGAGTTTGGTTCGCATACTCATTTATTTTCTCACGGAAGGCATCGACATCCTTGCGTCGCACACTAAGGCCCGCCGCAAGCTCGTGACCGCCAAACTTAACGAGCGTATCCTTTGAATAGGACAATGCTTCCACAAGATTAAAGCCCTTGATGCTTCTTCCGGAGCCCTTACCAACGTCAAGACCGCTCGGCTCACCAACATCCGCACCGTCAAACGAAATCAAAATAGACGGCAATCCATATTTTTCGGTTACCTTGGATGAAACAATACCAACAACCCCCTGAAGCCATTCGTCATCACCTACAACGATAACCTTATGCTTTTCAAGATCAAGCTCATTTTCTATTTTTTTATACGCCTGCTCGGCAATTTTATTTTCTTCAATCTGTCTTGTATAATTTATTTCACAAAGCTCGTGAGCAAGACGCTCTGCTTGAATCTCATCATCAGTAAGTAAAAGCTCAACGGCAATGGTTGCGCTACTGATTCTGCCGGCAGCATTTATTCTCGGGGCAATGGTAAAACCGATATACGTCGAATTTATCTTCCTCGGTTTATTGTTTTTAGGCTTGCCTTCTACCACGGGACGAACGTTTGGATTAGAACCAAGATTCGCCGCCTCCATAAGAGCACGCAAGCCAACCCTCTCGGTCTTTTCAAGCATAGCAAGTCCCATTTTCACAATAAGTCTATTCTCGTCAATAATGGGCATAACATCAGCAATAGTTCCTATTGCTGCAAGATCGGCAAATCTATAATAGATCGACCTCACCGCTTCCATTTCCTTGCTTATGTCAAAATTAATAATGGTTTCAATAGCGCAAATAACCTTAAAGACTACACCCACACCCGCCAACGCTTTAAATGGATATTGGCAATCACTTCTATGTGGATTTACAACCGCTATTGCATCGGGAAGCTCCTCGCGGCATTCGTGGTGGTCCGTCACTACGACGTCAATACCGAGTGACAAGGCAAATTTAACCTCCTCAATAGCAGTAATACCCGTATCGACGGTTATAATCAGAGAAACTCCATAGTTGGATAAAAGCTTTATAGCATCGTTTGAAAGTCCATATCCCTCACCGACGCGATTGGGAATATAGTAGCTAACCTGCGCTCCAAGACCTTTAAGATAGAGATAAAGCATCGTAACAGATGTAACTCCGTCAACGTCATAATCTCCATAAATAACAATTCTCTCGTTATTTTCAATCGCAAGTTGAATGCGTTCAACCGCCTTTTCAATGTCCTTCAAAAGAAAGGGGGAGTACATAACCGCATCACCAAAGTTTAAAAACCTTGAAGCTTCTTCAACATTTCTATACCCACGGTTATAAAGCAAGGAGGCAACGATTTCCGAAATATTATTGCCAAGAGCAATTTCAGATACAATTCTTTGATTTTCTTCCGTAGCACAGTATTTAGACGACCAAACTGTCTTTCTCTTGCTCATTTTTCGTTACCTCCTTTTCTAAAAATTAGACCTTGTATTTTTTCATTATTTCAAGCGCAACCTTTATTCCGTCAACCGCGGAGCTCATAATCCCGCCCGCGTATCCCGCACCTTCCCCGCAAGGATAGATCAGGGGATTTGAAATCGCACTTAAATTCTCGTTTCTCATAATTCTTAAAGGTGCTGATGTTCTCGTTTCAATTCCTGTAAGAACCGCATCGTCAACCGCAAAGCCCTTTAATTTTTTGTCAAATATTCTAAAGCCCTCCTGCAAGCGAGCGCTCACAAAGATAGGTAAAATATCATTTAGATTTGTCACGGTAACTCTGTTACCGTTTGCATAAGTAGGCATTATTCTCGAAGGAGACGCACTCACCTTGTTTTCAAGAAAATCGCCCATAAGCTGTATTGGCGCATAATAATCTCCTCCGCCTGCTTGATATGCCCGTCTTTCAAGCATTTCTTGAAATTCAATCGCCCGCTGGGGAGTATTACCGTAATCGTCAGTATTAACCGAAACGTTTACAGCGCAATTTGCATTTTTACCATCACGCGCGAATTTGCTCATACCGTTTACGCAAACGCCAAGCTCCTGTGAGGTCGCAGGAACAACCTCGCCACCCGGACACATACAAAAGGTATAAACACCTCTCTTACCGTTCGTATCCGAAAGATTGTATTCACCAACGCTGAGCTTTGGATGACCTGCATTTTTTCCATATAGAGCAACATTAATATCCTCTTGCAAATGCTCCACTCTGACACCGATAGAAAACGGCTTTGGTTCAATAACGAAATTGTGACTCAAAAGCATTCTATAGGTATCTCTCGAGCTGTGTCCAAGAGCCAAAACAAGAGCAGAGGTTGAAAAATCCCCTTTAGTCGTGTGAACGGTAACACTATCGGATTTTACCGATATATCGTCCATTCTGCATCTGTATATAACACTTCCGCCAAGCTCCTCAATCCTCTTCAGAATGTTGTCAACAACACTTATCAACACGTCTGTTCCGATATGTGGCTTGGATTTTATCATTATTTCATCGGGCGCACCAAATTCAACAAACCTTGAAAGCACGTAATCACATCTAACGTCATTTATTCTCGTCGTCAGCTTTCCGTCAGAAAACGTACCCGCACCGCCCGCGCCAAACTGAACGTTCGACTCGGTATCAAGCTTACCCGTGAGAATAAATTGCTCAAGCGCACGGGATCTGTCCGCAACTGAGTCACCCCTATCAATAATAATGGGGCTGTATCCGTTTTCTGCAAGCAAAAGCGCGCAAAACATCCCTGCAGGTCCCATACCGACCACAAGCGGTCTATTTACTAAAGGAGCTTCACCGTACTCAATTTGTAAATTCTCAGCACCAAGCACCTTTATATGAGGAATAGATTTGATATCAATATTCAGCTTTGTTTCTGCCAAGACGGAATAAACGAACAAAATATGGTTTTTATCCCTGGCATCTATGGATCTCTTATATATTGAAAAATCAAAATCAGCAGCGTTAATACGATTTCTTTTTAAATATCTTTTAGCGAAAACAATAGCTGCGGCTTCATCATCCTCAAGACCGGTCTTTATACCGTTTATCAAAATTCTAATCATTACTGCTGCTCAATTTGAGTGTATGATGCGTAATATGGCTATGAACACCTTTGGGATAATCAATTTCACAATTTATCTCCGTTTGGTTTTCAAAATCCTTTAATTGAACATGCACCGTAATAGTGTTATTGGGGATTGAGTTTATTACAGATTTTTCACCATAAACCAAAACAGGAACCTTTGATGGCGTTATGTCTTGACTTGCATCCCCATTAACCAAAACGAAATAAACGGTAATCTCTTTTTGAATAATCGGATCGTTAAGATAATTAGCATAACACCAAAACACCACGGAAAGCAACAAACAAATCAAGCAGATAAAAATTTTATTACCCCTTCTGTTTTTTGGAGGCTCATATGCCTCAATCTGTTCGTTTTCAAGATAATTATCATCAACATTAAAATCCTTGTTCATAATTAATCCTCCTTATTACTTCTTATAATTTTGATTTTGCTGGAAATATTGGAAGTTTTTATAGGATCTGTAGGGATGAGAAGATTAGTTAACTCTTTTTTAAGAGTTTGGAAATTATAATTCCGTGTAAGCTTTCCCTTATGCGCAATTGAAATAACACCGGTTTCTTCGGATACAACAATGACAACCGCATCACTAACCTCGGAAATACCAATTGCTGCACGGTGTCTTGTTCCAAGATCCTCATCTATATCATCCTTCATAGAAAGAGGTAAAAAGCAACCTGCAGAAAAGACCTTGTAATCGCGAATAATTACGGCACCGTCGTGAAGTGGAGCTTTGTTATAAAATATATTTTTAAGCAACTGAGAAGAAAGCTGTCCGTTAATAATTGTTCCCGTTCTCATATGCTCACCAAGCTTAGTATCCTTTTCAATAACTATCAATGCGCCAGTTCTTTCCATAGAAAGTCCGCAGGAAATTTCAGTAATAGTTGTTATAGAGTTGGAGACATATTCACTGCTTTTAATATCCGAAGCGATATGCTTGATAGATGTGAAGGGTGTATTTCCCAAATTTTCAAGAGCCAAGCGCAGCTCGGGTTGAAACATTATTATCAATGCTATAATACCGACCTGATAAAAAGAGGAAAATATAAAGCTCATTGCTTTCATATTGAAAATATTAACAATAATCATCGCTAATAACACGGTGATAATTCCCTTAAAAAGCTTTGCTCCTCTCTTATCCCAAAAGAACTTAATAACGTAGTAGAATAAAAACGTGAGCAAAACTATATCAAGAAAATCGTTAAAACGCATATGCTCAAAGCGATGTACAACGTGCAACTCTATCATTTTTCTCAAATAATCGAATGTTGCTATAATCTTTTCTGTAATCTTTTCCATAGTATTCTCTCCTAACAAAGTTTTACTCTTACCACCTCGAACACGTACAGGTGAATAAACATATATTATTATACCATATATATTGCAAAATTACAAATACTTTTTTGCAAAAAATGAAGATTTTTTTGCATTTTTTTACAAAAAAATGCCCTATGAGAGCAACTCTCTCATAGGACATTCTAAGTATTTATTCTCTTTCTTGTCAATCGCAGTTTTCCCAGTTGTGGTAAACGTTCATAACGTCGTCGTGATCCTCAAGATTTTCAATCAAAAGATTCATATACTTTATGTCATCAGGATTGTCAAGAGTCACGTAGTTAGAAGCAATTTTATCCTTTTCGCAGGACTCAATTTCGTAACCCGCTGCAACGAGTGCATCATTTACCGCATAAAGATCATCGGGCTCTGTATATATTTCAAATACATCCTCCTCAGAAACGAAGTCAGAAGCCCCCGCTTCAAGAGCAGTTTCCATAAGAGCATCCTCATCATTAACATTTTCCTTAAGAATGATAATAACGCCCTGCTCTGTAAACAAATAGCTTACGCAACCCGTTTGACCGAGATTTCCCTTGAATTTTGAGAAATAAGAACGAACGTCACCCGCAGTTCTGTTTCTGTTATCGGTTGATGCCTCAACAATTACAGCAATACCGGCAGGTCCGTAGCCCTCGTAAACGATTTCCTCATATACGGTATTAGTTTCGCCAAGAGCTTTCTTGATTGTGCGTTCAATATTATCATTAGGCACGTTGTTTGACTTCGCCTTTTGAATAAGGTCGCGAAGCTTAGCATTAACTGTTGGGTCACCGCCGCCCGCCTTTACAGCAATTGTGATTTCCTTACCTATTTTCGTGAATATTTTCGCCTTTTGAGCGTCTGTCTTTTCTTTTTTGTGTTTAATATTGTTCCATTTACTATGTCCGGACATTTTTTAGTACCTCTCTTTTAATAACTCGTTAATTGTATCACTTGAATTAAAGAATGTCAATACCCGATTTAGATTTTTTCGGTCTTTTTAAGACAAATAAGCTCAAATGCGTTACCGAGAACGTAATTTGTTGCCTTTGTGAGCGCAACTCTTGTTGACAATACGTCCACGTCGGTTGCGGAAAGAATCTGACAGTTATGGTAAAATCTATTGAACGCGGTTGCCACGTCAAGAATGTATCTTGTAACAACCGAGGGCTCGTACAAATCAAGGGCTTCAAGCACTTTTTCGGGGAAACGCGCAAGAGTTTTCACAAGCTCTCTTTCCTCATCCGATGTAAAGATAACATTACTGTTAAGCTCCTTGTCCTGTGCCTTTTCAATCAAGGAGCAGGTTCTTGCATAGGTGTATTGAACATAAGGACCGGTATTTCCGTCAAAGGAAAGGGCATCCTCAAGAACGAAATTAATATCGCGAATTCTGTTGCTTGAGAGATAATAGAACACAATAGCTCCAACTCCAACCGCCTCTGCAACCTTATCCTTATTCTCAAGATTGGGGTTCTTTTCATCCATAATCTCAGAAACCTTCTCAATTGCCTGGGCAAAAAGGTCTTTAAGAAGAATAACGTTACCCGTTCTCGTTGCAAGCTTTGCTCCGTTTATACTAACAGTTCCGTAAGGAACGTGAACGAGCTTATCGTGCCAACCGTATTGCATAAGCTCAACAACCTTGAACCACTGTGCAAAGTGTAAGCTCTGACCCGCGCTCGTAACATAGATTGCCTTGTCGAAATCATAGGTCTGCTTTCTATAAACTGCCGCGGCAATATCACGGGTGGGATAAAGAGTAGATCCGTCGCGCTTCAAAATAAGACAGGGAGGCATATTATATTCTTCAAGATCAACGATGGAAGCGCCGTCATCAATCTTGAGAAGTCCCATATCGCGAAGCTTTTGAACCTGCGCGGGCATTTTATCGGTGTAGAAGCTCTCACCCTTATAGCTGTCAAACTCAATTCCGAGCTGTGCGTATGTTTTCTTATATTCAGCAACGCTGATTTCAATAAACCATTTCCAAAGTGCGATATTTTCCTCGTCGCCAAGCTCAAGCTTGTGGAATTCTGCTCTTGCTTCGTCATTCAAGGCAAGGTCTTCCTCGGCTGCGTGATGGAATTTAACGTAAAGCTCAACGAGCTTATCAATTCCGCCCTCGTTTATTGCTTCTCTGTCACCCCACATTTTGTAAGCAACGATCATCTTACCAAACTGAGTACCCCAGTCGCCAAGATAATTGATACCAACGCAATCGTATCCCACGAATTCGTGAAGCTTCTTTAAGGAGTGACCGATAACGGTTGTTCCGAGATGTCCAATGTGGAAGGGCTTTGCAACATTGGGTGAGGAGTAGTCAAGGACTACCGTTTTTCCCTTTCCGAAATCTGCTGAGCCGTATTTATCACCGTTCTCCAAAATTTCTCCGCACAAAACCGAGCAAAGATATTCATCACTAATGCTAATATTAAGATAGCCGTTAACCGCCTCTGCCTTCTTTATTGCGGGATCTGCAAGCTTTTCCGCAATAATTTGTGCAATCTGCACGGGTGAGCGGCGAAGCGTTTTTGAAAGCTTAAAGCAAGGGAGCGCCAAATCCCCCATAGTTGTATCGGGAGGATATTCAAGCATAGACGCGAGATCGTCTGAGGAAATCATCGCATCGGGAAAAACCGATTTTACGGCTTCAAGCGCCTTGTTAGAAACAATTTGTTTAAATTTTTGCATAATTCTGCCTTTCTATATTGATTGGATTATTCTCAATTCAGTTTGCCATCATAGTTTTGATTTTCGCACTTATCCCCTGCGCAGCATCGTTGCTTGAAACAACCACGAAGATAGTGTCATCGCCCGCAACACAACCCAAAATATCATCGGATTTGATGTTATCAATTCCCGTAGCAACTGCCTGAGCCATACCTGCGTGTGTCTTTATAACGATAATATTTTGCGAATAGTTCACCGATATAATCAACTGTGTCAAATTAGCATTGAGATTATTAATGCTGTTAACGGCGACCGCCGCAGGAAAAACGTAATAATAGCCGTTAACTCCGTCCGAAATCTTAGTGAGCTTCAGCTCCTTAATATCTCTTGACATAGTTGCCTGCGTTGCGGAATAACCGTTTTCCTTCAATCTCCTTATGAGCTCGTCCTGTGTGTCAATCTTATAGTTTTCAACTATTTCTCTAATTTTTTGCTGACGTTCTTTTTTCATATCAATTCTCCTAAAAAATAATTTATCAGTAATTGTGCTTCATCTTCTGACTCAAAATATCATAAAACGAACAATCCTTAACTCTAACAAGCTGAACGGTAAGCTCGGATTTGTTTATACTAACAACGTCGTCCTTGAAAAGCTCGCAATTTGCCTTACCGTCCAAGGTGAGCATAAGCGACTTTTCGCGCACCGAAACATTTTTGATTTTTAAGTTGGTATCATCGGAAAAAATCAACTGACGCGCGATAAAGGAGTGGGGACAAATCGGAGTTACCAATTTGCATTTTACCTTCGGGTCCGCAATCGAACCGCCCGCGCTCATTGCATATGCAGTCGAGCCCGTAGGCGTAGAAATAATAAGCCCGTCGGCTCTGTATGAGGTAACCAAGCTGTCCTCGGCATACAACTCAAGGTTGATTATTTTTGAAACCGAGCCGTTTGAAATCACCGCGTCATTTAAAGCAAAGGATTTATATTTAACGTTTCCCTCTCTGTTAATAACCTCAATATCCATCATTGCGCGCTCGTCAATGGTATAATCGCCGTCAATGATTTTTGAAAGAGCCGCAAGCTCGTCCATTTCAAGCTCCGCCATATATCCAAGATGACCGAGATTAATTCCGAGAATCGGCTTCCCTCTTTTTGCCATCTTTTTGGCGCAATCGAGAATAGTACCGTCACCGCCGAGGGCGATAACGAGATCTGCCTCGTCATATAGCTTCTCTATCGGCAAAAAATAGATATTTCCGCGATAATTCTTCATAGCAAGAACCTTCTCCTTGCTGTATTGCGAAACGAGTATTTTGCATCCAAACTTAAGAAGATAATTTGTCACCTTAAGTGCCGCATTAGCTTTATCGGATATGTTAAAATTTGTAACAATAGCTATTTTTTTCATAATTTTCCTTCCGAATTCTGCGAGCCGCTATGGGTATTGCTGTTTACGTTCATCGCAGAATGAGTAATTTATTTTGCTTGTAATATAACTTTAATTTTGTTTTCACTAACTAAATTTTGTGGGTGAGGCGATTTTTTAAAGTACGCCAAAAATTCAACGTTACCACTTCCGCCCTCAATAGGAGAACGAACGATGTCCAAGCACGAAAATCCCGAAATAACGGCACTGTCTATCACTCTGCAAATTGCATCCTGATGATAGGACACCTTTTTCACAATTCCGTGAGAATTCAAGGCACTCTTGCCACATTCAAACTGCGGCTTGATCAAAGATATAAAAATACCTTCATCCTTTAACACTTCAGCGACGCCCGAATGTATCAGGGTTTGCGAAATAAAGGAAACGTCCATAACGGCTATATCAAATCTGACATCAAAATCATCACTCGTCATAAATTTTGCATTATACTTCTCAATCGAAATAACCCTATCGTCATTTTCAATTCTTGGATCAAGCTGACTGTGACCGGAGTCAACCGCATATACCCTGTCAGCTCCTCGCTGAAGCAAGCAATCTGTAAATCCTCCAGTTGATGCCCCAATATCAATACAAATTCGGTTGCTCACATCAACATTAAATATATCAAAAGCAAAATCGAGCTTTTCACCACCGCGACTGACGAATTTGGATTTGCTAATAATTTCAACATCGTGTTCTTCCAATTCATCAATTTCAAATGCGGGTTTAGTTATTTTTTTGCTATCAATCAATACGTTTCCCGCTTCAATAAGCACCTTAGCATTCTGTCGGCTTTTTGCGTTTCCCGAATTAAATAAATATACGTCCGCTCTCATATCAATACTCTCTTTTAATCAAATACTCTGCAAGCTTGCTAAAGGTGCCGTCGTCATATGGTGAAATCGCAGAAATACCCGTTCTTGTCAAATCAATGGCGTATTTGGTTGCTTCCTCGACGCTCATAAATGAAAGAAAGGAATTCAATTCTCTTCTACCCTCGTTATAATCGAGAATATCGTCAACAATCTGAAACGCAAGTCCAACATCCTCCGCATACTTAACAGCAGCAAGATATTTTTCATCGCCAAGATCAACACCGGCAGCAACGCAACCGAGCTTTGCGGATGCGGCAATCAACCTACCTGTTTTGTGCTTGTGAAGCTTAAGCACCGTTTCAAGATCAAGCTTTTGCGTAGCGGCTTTAATATCCAAGGCTTGACCCGCAAGCATACCGCTATCCCCCGTGCTCATAGCGAGTATTTCAACTGCTTTTGCATTTTGTTCAACGGAAAGTAAGGGGTTTTTAATTGCAATCTCAAATGCCTTAACCATCATAGCATCGCCGGAAAGCAAGGCAAGTGACTCACCGTATTTTTTATGCGTGGAGGGCTTACCTCTGCGCATATCGTCATTGTCCATACAAGGCATATCATCGTGTATGAGAGATGACGCGTGTATCATTTCAATAGCGCAAGCGTAAGGAATGGCAGGTGCAATATCACCCGAAAACAATCTGCAAATCTCCAAAACAAGAAACGCGCGAATGCGCTTTCCGCCTCCAAGCAGACCGTACTTCTGCGCGTCAATCAGCTCTTGAAAATCAAAGCTTGTATTTGAGTAATAGGATTCAAGTGCAAGCTCAACCATTTCAGCATTGCTTTTCAGTTTTTCTTTAATATCAAGCATTATTCTTCCTCAAAAAAATCCTTTTCGGTCATTTCGCCGTTTGCAGAAGGCACAAGGATTTTAATTCTTTTTTCGGCATTGTCGAGAGCCTCGTTGCAAAATCTTACAAGAGCAACTCCTTCCTCGTAGAGCTTTAGCGACTCATCAAGGGATGAACTGCCGCGTTCAAGAAGCTTAACTATCTCCTCAAGTCTTGCAGTAGCAGATTCAAAGGTCATATTTTCTTTTTTAGCCATTCTCCGAACCTCCGTTTTCATTAATTTCATCAACGATTGCACCAAAATTACCGTTACTTAGCGAAACGTTTACCCTTTCGCCTATTTTCATATCAGTAACGCTCGCAATTGCTTCTCCGCCATCAGCCTGAACGATTGCATATCCTCTTGACAGAGTGTTAAGGGGACTTATAGCATTCAGCTTAGCGCACAAGATACCGTAGGTGTGTTTTTTATCTCGCAATATATTCCGCATCGTGGCATCAAGCTTGTCCGACACGAGATTAATTCTCATTTTGTATTCGTCAAGCAAATCCTCTTTTGACGCCAAAACACGCGACGATGCAAGCATTTTCAAATGCTTTCTATAGTTTTCTACTTTTGAAATGAGTGTTTTTTCAACGCTCAAAATACTCTTATTTAAATCATTTTTAACAGTTAATACATTCGGAACCGCAAGCTCTGCCGCAGCAGACGGCGTCGGTGCGCGAAGGTCTGCAACAAAATCGCAGATAGTAAAATCGCTTTCGTGTCCAACCGCAGAAATAACGGGTATTTCAGAGGCCGCAATCGCGTAAGCAAGCTCAACGTTATTGAATGCCCAAAGGTCCTCCATAGAGCCTCCGCCGCGCCCGATAATTATAACGTCCGCAACCTTCGTTCTGTTAAAATATTCAATTCCGGCAATCAAGCTCTTATATGCAGTATCACCCTGTACGAGCGCAGGAAACAAAACAAGCTTCGTCAAGGGAAACCTTCTTCCCATAACGTTTATCATATCGTGAATAGCCGCCCCTGTCGGTGAGGTGATAATACCGACTGTCGAAGGTAATTTGGGAATTGCTTTTTTTCTGCTTGCATCGAAAAGCCCCTCCTTTTGGAGCTTTTCCTTTATCTGCTCATACGCAATATAAAGTGCCCCAATTCCGTCGGGCTGAATATCCTCTGCGTAAAGCTGATATTGACCCGAGGGCGTATATAGTGAAATCCTTCCGTAAACGATTACGTTCATTCCCTCCTTAAGCGCAAATTTAACTCTTTGCGCGCTCGAACGGAACATCACAGCTTTAAGCACGCTTGCCTCGTCCTTTAAAGTGAAATATATGTGTCCCGAGCGATGAAAGGTAAGATTAGAAATCTCACCGCGAACGCAAATCATCGAAAGGACCTCATCCTGCGCGAGCAAGGCACGGATATATTCGTTAATTTGCGTAACACTCAAAATCATTTTTGAATTCTCCATACCCTCCTCCTATTCTCATTTGTATTTTCTCTGTGTTAACAAAGCAATCCCCGCCGCATTATCCGCAGAAAACTGCGGCTCTGCAAAATATGTATTTTCAAAGTGCGAAAGCTTTGATTTCAAAAGCTTGTTGCTCATAACACCTCCCGCATATACGATTGATATATCGGGATATTTTTCTCTTATTTGCTTTGTCAAGGCAATCAGGGTTTCCGCAACGAAATTCAAAACGTAGGCAGAAACATATGCCTTGTCATTCGTTTCTTTATAAAGCTTCTGCGCTATATTCTCAAGCCCCGAAAGATTGCACTTGCCATCGTTCACGCATATTCTCTGCTTGGGCAATCTTCCTTCATATTCACTTGCCAAAGCTTCAAGCTCCTTACCGCAGGGGAATTTCAAGCCCATCATCACACCCACTCTGTCAATCGCCTGCCCCGCGCTAATGTCTGCAGTATCAGCTACAATATTAACGTCAAAGGAATGACCGTTAGATTGGACGTAAAGCGCTTCAGTCGTTCCGCCTGAAACGTGGAAGGCAATGAAGGGCTTATTTATCAATAAATCGGTTGCACCGCTTGAATAGAGTGCCGCCATAATATGCCCCGCCTGGTGTGAAAAACAGGTTATAGGAACGTTATTAACAGCCGCGAGCATCTCCGCAACCGCCTTGCCCGAAAGGAAGCAGGGCATATACGAGCCCACAGCATCTCGCGGAACGGCAGAAACGCCAACAGCGACAATATCATTGTCACCAATCTCCTCTCGCACCCAACTCGCAATATCCGAAAAATTCTTTATATGCGAGAATACCGCGTCACTTTGGCGAAGCCCTCGCTCGCCTGCTTTAACATCAAGCATTTTTTTGATATTGGCAATCACCTCACCCTGCTCGTTACAGGCAGCAACGGACGTAGTGTAATTGCTTGTATCAATGCCAAGATATATTCTTTTATTGCTCATCTTTCGCTTCAAGCTTGTCTTTGATATTGTTCAAAACTCCGTTTGTAAAAGCGCGAGATTTCGGATCGTCATATTTCTTAACAAGCTCAAGCGCTTCATTGATGGAAACGGTGTTAGGAATATCCGCACAATACTTCATTTCGTAAACGCAAAGGCGAATCGCAGAGCGAGTTGTCTTTGAAAGACGCGAAACCTTCCAGCCGTTTGATGCCTCAGTAATAAGCGCATCAATTTCCGCTTCGTGCTCAACAACTCCAAAATAGGTATTCTTGATATACTTTTCCTTGATCGCATCAATGTTACGGTTTTCAGTTGAAAGCGCAAAGATCTCATCCGCGCCCTCTTCTCTGCGGAATTCTCTCTCAAAAAGCAACTCAAAGGTAGCTTCTCTTTGTTCTTTTCTTGTCATAATCCAAATTCCTTTTTTTGATAATAGTCATTAACTTTATATATTATAATACAAAGCAAGGAAAAAGTCAATAAAAAACCTAATTTTTATACAAGAAATAATGAATATTTTGCAAAAATATGCAAAGCATAAAAATTTCGCGATATTTTACAAAAAAATATGATAATTCTATTGAAAATTCCAAAAAAATATTATATAATAATCTTGCATATAACTTTTTCAAAGAAAAGGAGTTCAAAAATGGCAAGAAGAGATTGTGAAACACAGATGTTCCGAGTACCAAGCGAGCGCGAGGATGAAACGAAAAGAATACTCCAGGAGATTTACAATGCTTTAAGCGAAAGAGGATATAACCCAATCAACCAGATTGTCGGATATATCATTTCAGAGGACCCCACGTATATAACAAATCATAACAACGCGCGTGCGCTTATCAGAAAGCTCGATAGAGATGAGCTTTTGGCAACGTTGCTCAAAAACTATCTTGGAATATAAAATGAGATTTATTGACTTAAAAACAAGAGTCGAAGCAGCATTTATACCTTTCCCGACCGTTTTGTGTATCGGTGATTTTGACGGTGTTCATTTAGGGCACCGTCAACTTGTTGCTTCGGTGCTTCAGCAAATCAACGAAATAAAAAAAGAATATCCTAATGCCGTTAGCGGGGCTTGGTTTTTTGATTCCAACTCATCAAAGGAGGCAAGAGAAATATATACCGTCGAAGAAAAGCTTAACGTTTTCGCTTCTCTCGGTATTGATTATGCAATTATTGCCGACTTTAATGAAATGAAATCCCTTTCACCCGAAAGCTTTGTAATAGACGTTTTGCAAACGGAGTGCAAGTGCGTTCACGCGGTGTGCGGTGAAAATTTTCGATTTGGCTCAAAAGCCGCAGGAGATAGCAATTCTCTTAAAGAATTAATGAATGGCAACGCAACCGTAGTTCCCTTAATGGCGGTTGACGGTGATAAAATAATATCCTCAACCTATATCAGAGAGCTTTTGGCAGAGGGTAATATAAAAAAAGCCAATTCCCTGCTCGGCGAAAACTATACCGTTTATGAAACCGTAATTCACGGAAAGGCACTCGGCAGAACGCTCGGAATTCCAACGATAAACCAAAACGTTAAAGGAAAGCAATTTATTCTTAAAAACGGAATTTACTCAACGCTTTGCACGTTTGACGGTGTAACGTATCAGGGAGTTACAAACGTTGGTGTGCGCCCAACGGTTGACGATGACGGTCACAAAAATATGGAAACCCATATCATCGGCTTTAACGGTGATTGCTACGGCAAATCCGTTAAGGTTGAATTCGTTCACAGAGTTCGCAACGAAATGAAATTCGACTCACTTGAAGACCTTAAAGCTCAAATTCAAAGGGATATTACCGCAACGATTAACTATTTCAATAACTAAAAAGAGGTGAGAACAATGCTTCGAAAGATAATAATCTTGTTATTTATCATCGCATTTATGTTCTCACTTTTTTCTATGCACTCAATGGCATTTTCGCTCGACAAAACCGAAGCAAGCGTTGACTCCTATTACCTTTTCGATCTGAAAAACAATTTGGTTATGGCGGAAGAAAATTCGGATAAAATCATATCCCCTTCATCGTCGGTTAAGATAATGACCGCCTGCATAATACTTGAATCGGGACTTGATTTGAATAGCGAAATAGAGATTACTGAAAAGATGCTCCTGAACGTTTCCGGGCGAAATATGGAGCTTGAAATCGGCAACAAATTGACCGCAAACGACCTGCTTTACGCAATGCTCTGCGGCGGATTTAACGACGCAACCGTAGCGCTCGCATTATCGGTATCCTCCACCTTGTATGAATTTACCAATTTGATGAACGCCAAAGCCGAAGCGCTAAAAATGACCTCAACCCATTATGCAAACGTTACGGGAATGGAGGCCGCCGCGGCAAAAACCATCGCCCGCGACCTTTCAATCCTTGCAAGGTATATGGTGCAAAACGAAAAATTTCTCGAGGTCTGTTCAACGAAATTTTACCGTTTCTCGGATAACGCAACGAGCAAATACACAAGCGTAAATAATCGCTCAACCCTACTCTCCACTTATAAAGGACTCGCCAATTTCAACACGGGCTCGTCAAAGAGCGGAGATTGCGCTATCGTTTACTATAAAACCGATGATTGCGAGTTGATTTCCATAGTTATGAACGCCCTTGCTTTTGAAGAAGCGGACACATCAAACCACGCAGAAATCTATATAAAGAATCTGCTTTCCCACGCAATAAACGATTATGAAACGGTAACCGTGAAAAGCGCGAAAAATCCGATAACCTCCCTGCCCGTCAAATATTCAATTACGAGTGACAATATCGACCTCTATCTAAAAGAAGATATAAAGCTTTTTCTTTCCAAAGACATTGATATAAGCTCCGATTTGACCTACAATATCCAAATTTACGGAGGCGAGCTGAAAGCACCTATAAATGAGGGCGACGAGGTAGGCGTTCTTACCGTTTCGCATAACGGAACGGTCCTTACCTCAACACCGATTTTGGTCAAAGTAAGCATAGAACGCAACGCATTCTTGTTCGCAATGGACGTGATGAAAAGCTTTATTACGAGCATTTGGTTCATTATTATCCTGATTACCGTTTTATTGCTTGTCATTTTGGCTCGCTCATGCAAAAAACGCAAATTCAGAAAAAAGAAGCGCCAAAGAAAAAATAAATCAAAAATTATCAAAAAATAATTCAAAAACCCCTTGATTTTTTCAATTTTATGTGATATAATATCACAGTCGTCAAAAGACGGCACAATATAGGGGTATAGCTCAGCTGGTAGAGTACCGGTCTCCAAAACCGTGGGTCGCGGGTTCGAATCCTCCTGCCCCTGCCAAAAAAATAAAGGTCGCCTTGTGCGACCTTTATTTTTTGTTTGTGTATGAAGAAACAAAAATCGTGTGAACGATAGCAAAACATTGGCCAATATTGAGGTTTTTATTAAAATTCATAAGATAATAAATTGATCATATATCTATTAAAATTAACTTGATAAAGGCATTTTTCAAAAAGCTATTGACAAAATAGATTAGTGGTGTTATAATGCAGTATCATAAACCGTTGAAGCGGAGATAACGTAAGATAAGACTAAACAGAGAGCCCGTGGTGCTGAGAGTCGGGTTAGAAACTATTTTACAAATGGACCGCTGAGGGCGCAGTCAAAGGTACACACTTGTTCTGAGTATTCTGCGACGTCAGACACACGTTAGTTGTTGAGGGATATGATGGTATCCTTTAAGCGCACACCCTATTTGGATGTGAATCAAGGTGGCACCGCGGATAATGTTTGTTTTGTTCGTCCTTGGCAGAAAGAATATTTCTGTCGGGGAACTTTGTTTTCATAAACTTCCTTGACTAGATAAATCAAGGGAGTTTTTCTATTTATGAGGTCAATATGTTTTATATTATCCAAACGATGGCAAAATGCTTTTAAACTCATCATAACTGTTAATAAAAAATCAATTTATTTAAGGAGAATATTATTATGAAACACGGCAATGTTGAATTCGATACATACTTCAAGAACTACCCTGACGCAAACGGTTACTTCGGCAAATACGGTGGCTCGTATATTGCCCCCGAGCTTCAGGTTGCTATGAATGAAATAGCAGAAGCCTATCAAACCATCTGCAAGTCCTCTAAGTTTATTGCGGAGCTTCGCAGGATCCGTAAGGAATTTCAGGGCAGACCGACACCGATCTCCTACCTTGAAAGACTATCCAACAGTATCGGTACAGGCGTTCAGCTTTACGTCAAACGCGAAGATCTGAACCACACAGGCGCGCACAAGCTCAATCACTGCATGGGTGAGGCACTTCTTGCAAAGTATATGGGCAAAAAGAAGGTCATTGCAGAAACAGGTGCAGGTCAGCACGGCGTGGCACTGGCGACTGCGGCTGCATACTTTGGCCTTGAATGCGATATCTATATGGGCTCTGTCGATATCAAAAAACAGGCACCAAATGTGGCAAGAATGAAGATACTCGGTGCAAGAGTCATTGAGGTCACGGAAGGTCTTGCAACTCTTAAAGAAGCTGTCGATGCAGCCTTCACAGCATACTGTAAGGAATATAAAGATGCAATCTACTGCATCGGATCCGTGGTTGGTCCTCATCCATTCCCTATGATGGTGCGTGACTTTCAAAGTGTGATTGGCATTGAGGCAAGAGAGCAATTTATCTCAATGACAGGCGAACTTCCCGATGCGGTGGTCGCTTGTGTTGGCGGCGGATCGAATGCTATGGGTATGTTCTCGGGCTTCTTGAACGATCCTGTTAACATTTACGGAGTCGAGCCACTCGGCAGAGGTAACAAGATGGGAGACCACGCAGCAAGTCTGACCTACGGTGAGGAAGGAGTTATGCACGGGTTCAATAGCATTATGCTAAAGGACGAGAACGGTGAGCCTGCTCCCGTTTACTCGGTGGCAAGCGGACTTGATTACCCCTCTAGCGGCCCTGAGCATGCATTTCTTCACGATCTCGGCAGAGTAAAATATGACGTTGTCAATGATGATGAAACCATAGAAGCTTTCTATACTCTCGCCCGTCTTGAAGGTATCATTCCCGCTATTGAAAGTTCTCATGCTGTTGCTTATGGCATCAAGCTTGCAAAAACGATGGGTAAAGGATCAGTGCTGATCAATCTCTCAGGTAGAGGCGATAAGGATATGGATTATATCATTGAAAAATACGGTATCAGATAATCAAACTCTCTCTTAAATGTTTGCCTGATGAAGAAATCAAAGGAAAACAAACTATTAAATTATACTTATTCTATAACAAAGGAAAACACTCTATGAACCTCCTCGCCCCGAAATATTACCTTGATTTCTCCTGCATAGCCGGCAAGTGCAAACATTCGTGTTGCATTGGGTGGGAGATCGACGTCGATAAAAAAACGATGAACAAATATACATCCCTTGAGGGAACGTATAGCGAAGAAATTAGAAACAGCATTGAAATGAGTGACGTTCCCCACTTCAAGCTCGCAGAAAATGACCGTTGCCCCCATCTCAACGAAAAAGGGCTTTGCAACATCATTTTGAACTGCGGTGAAAATTGCCTTTGTGACATCTGCCGCGAGCATCCGCGCTTTTACAACTTCACAAACGCGGGCAAGGAGGTCGGACTCGGTATGTCCTGCGAAGCTGCCTGCAAGCTCATTTTAAGCTCTGATAATTTCGATGAATTTGTCATCCTTTCAGAAGATGATGAACCTATAAAAGCTACGGAATTTGATGCCATTTTCGAAAGAAAAAAGATATTCAGCATTCTCAAAGATAAGCAAATAGACACAATTTCCGAAAAAATATGCACTATTTCGGATTATTACGACGCGCTTTTAGATGAAGAACACGTAAAAGAAACCCTTGAAAGTCTTGAATATCTCCATACCGCGCATAAAGAACTTTTCGATAAATTCACCACAAGCGACACAAACGATAAACCAATAGAAAATAAGCTAACTCGCGCATTCGCGTACTTCGTTTATCGCAACTGCTCCGAAGCAAGTGACTATGAGGAATTCTTTCTTTCCCTTAATCTTGCTCTTGTTTGCACGCGCCTAATTTCTTCCCTTGCCACCAAGGACAACATCGAAGAAATCGCAAGAATCGTATCCGAAGAAATCGAGTATTCCGAGAACAATATCGAGATAATAAAAAATTCTTTTATCCTCGATGATAAAATCTATAAAACACTATTTGAATAAATTAAACCACGGCTAACACAAGCCGTGGTTTTTTCACAAATAAGTATTATTTAACAAAAAAATATTCTATTCCGTCCATACCGTACGTACAGCAATCAATAAAGGTAATGCTATCATTATTCACATCGTATTCAAGCAATAAAAATGCTTTGTCATAAAGTTTATTATTGATTGTACATTCTATAAAAACAATATCATCTTCCGCTTTTGAAACGTGGATATTAAAGTTATATTTCTTTAAAAAATCACCTATATTGGATTTACTAATTAATAATTCTCTATTAATCACAAATTCGTTTGGATTATCAAGTATTTTTATATAAATATTTTCGTTTTCATCACGTTTAGAAGTAATTTGATTCTTATACAATTCATTTGCTGGTGTTATTGTCTCTCTATCCAATAAGTAATACTCATTATTCTTATACACCAAATAAAAATCTTTATATGTACCAACTATATTATATGGAGTTTCAAAACAAAATTCTTTATTATTTCCGTAATAATCAACGGAATACACCTGGTATTTTCCATCTATAAGCTCATCAAAATTGTAATATAATATTTTGTCCTCACAGCTTATAATTCTATAATCTAAGGAAGAGTCATTTTCAAGATCAAAACAAGCAAAATCACTCTTTACGTATTGGCTACTTACAAGAAAAATCACTTCATTGGGCTTTCTATAATCGGACAAATAATAGCAAACATTCTCGGATTTAGTTACGGTCTTAGGTTCAATATTAAACCTTTTCATATATTCCGAGTTTTTACATCCCCAATTATCTACTACGTACAAATTAACAAATATAAGAGAGTTTGTATTTTCATTATACATAAACTTTCTTACGCGAGCTTTATCAATTGTTGCAGGGGGCGCAGCATATATATTATCTTCAATAACAACCTCGGTATAGCTTTCATCAAATCTGAATTTTTGAACTATCGCATCTTCATGTTTTTGAAAAACCTTATTTTTACTGTCATTAATAAATTTTTCAAACTCGTCCTCGTCTTCAATAGTAAATTCGAGATATATTTCGTGAGCACAATCCACAGCACACCAAGCATTATAGGAATACTTAAAGTTGCTCATTATATCATTATCAATTTCAGGAAAAAAGTCTGTTTCCCAATCAGCAACGCAAATGCCATATTTCCCATAGTTTTCAATACCTGTTACTCTTATTGGCATACAACTTGAAAGACAAATTACACTAAGCACAATAATTATTGCCAATACCTTTTTCATATTCCCTCCCAATTTATTAAAATTAAACATAAAATCCCGTTCTTCCGTTTTCTTCCACGGAAGTAAAAAGCTCGATCTCGCGCTCTTTAAAATCAATGAAACCTCCGTCATTTCCTTTGCAGTTTTGATAAAAAATATCAAGAACGCAACTTTCCTTAGCGAATAGATCAACCAAGCCATCTGCAGCAAACATCGCAATTTCGGCATTACTCTTTAGGTAATCGTCATAATTCCCTACAGTATCAATATCAAACTCCAAACCGTTCGGAACACCGTAAAGAACTAAAAAAAGCAAATAATACTCAGATTTCATAATTATTTTCTTAAAGTCAGTACCGCTATAAATTCCATTTGGCAAAAACTCACCGCGATTATCATCTTTAGAACAAAAGCTTTGACTGTAAGCTACGTGCCAAGTATAATTCTCAACCTTAATACCTTTAAACAATTTATTTAATGTATCAGCATATTGATTAGTCAAAGCAAAGCTCATACAGATATAATTATTCATAATCGTTCCCTTCAATCATCAAATTTCATAATCGGATGCACTATCTTCTTCACAAATAACAAAGAAATAATCCTTTCCGTCAAGCTCTATTGTTTCGATGAAAAATGCCCTGGGGGAAACGTGATAATAATCCTCCGTTATCATAAAGCTTACCTTGTTGTGAGTGCTTAACAAATTATTCTCGTACCTCTTATCGAAATCAATATTGCTTGCATATATCTTAAAAGTTGTAATCGGCTTGGTATCTTCAATCAAATAAAAAACGTATCCAACAATGCTATACTTCCCGTTCGACTTGATGACATAAACATCCTCACCGTCAAATCGGTAGCCGTATAATATTTCATAATCAACAAAATGGCTGTTAAGATATTGGTGAATTCTCTGATCGTATAGAACTTGAGCTTCGTCTCGCGGCTCAATATTTTCATCGGGCTTCAATAAAAAACCCCAAACAATACTAATCACCAAAGCCAAAATCAAAATCCAAATCAAAGCAATAAGCCAAGGGCGGCGTTTTTTCTGCGGCTTGGAATTTACCACTCCGCATCTGTCAACAAACAATGCCTCGGTTGAAATATGTTGCTCGTTCCCCGTTACGATTGCTTTCAAATATTGGGAAGCAATTTCCGCATAATGCATATTCGGAGCTTTTTTGATAATTTCATAAAAGATCTCGCTCGATTCATAAAGCTTGCCCATATCATAGTGAACGACCGCCCTCATAAACTCAGGTCTTAACATTTCAAATGACAAATTCTTATTTTTATTTTTAATATTTTTCAGCCATTCTTCAATTTTGTCACAATCGACAAGACAATTATCATATTCACCGTTCAAATAGTGAGAGAAAAATTCACTCGTAACACCTTTAGGAAATTCTTCTGCTCTATCCATCGCTTCCTTTAATTTTTCCTTGTTTCTTGTTTCAAAATATAGGAATTTCGAATAAGAAAGACATAAGCTTTTATCATTTCCTTCAAAATTCTTGATATTTTCTACAAGAATACTCTCCATCTGCTTATGATTGCCAACAAACCAATTGGCAGCCAAGGCTTGAATAAAAGTAGGCGCATTCTTTGCCTTTAAAAACAACTCCTCATAATATCTTTTCGCATCCAAATCCTGATATAAAATGCTCTCAACGTACTTGAATCTCAATTTTGCGTTTATTTTCGCATAAATGAAATAAGTAACCCCAAAAATCAAAAGCCCAATCCACCATTTTTTAACCAATAGACTAATCAAAAAAACAAATATAAACAATAAAAGCAACAATAAAATGGTAATTTTGTTAAACTGCTTAATACCCTTTTTCTTCATATACTACCTCTTATTTTTTATTTTCACCTGATTAAATTGTACCCATAATTCTCCTCTGTGTCAAGTAAAAGCAAACAAAACAATATGACGAAAAATGTCTTTTCTTTTTGTTTAATTTAACCAAAGATAAGGAGCACATTTATATATATATACAATTCAAAAAAGAAAAAATTTGCTTTGCAATGTTGAAAATGCAAAAGTTTTGTGATATAATTATCTAATAATGTCAAAAAACGGAGCATTTTATGAAAATCATTGATATAATAAACGGCAAAAAGCCATCTCTTTCATTTGAGGTCTTTCCGCCCAAAACGAGTGATAAATACGATAGTGTTTCTTCCGCAATAAAGGAAATCGCGCGCCTTAACCCCTCGTATATGAGCGTGACCTACGGGGCGGGCGGCGGAACGAGTGAATACACGGCAAGAATTGCTCAAGAGGTGTCATCATTGGGTATCACTTCCCTCGCACACCTCACCTGTATCTCGTCAAGCTGCGAGCTTGTCCGCGAGCAATTATCAAACCTGCAAGCGCTCGGAATAGAAAATATCCTCGCGCTGCGCGGAGATATTCCCGAGGGACTTAATATCAATAATTGCGATTTTCATTATTCCTATGAGCTTATCGACGAGATAAAAAAGCACGGGGAATTCTGCATCGGCGGTGCCTGCTATCCCGAGTGCCACCCTGAGAGCGAAAGCATTGAAAAGGATATTGAACATCTTAAAATCAAGGTCGCACACGGATGCGAGTTTTTAACGACTCAAATGTTTTTTGACAATAATGCTTTCTACCAATTTGTAAACCGCCTCGAAAAGGCAGGCATAAACGTTCCCGTCGTTGCGGGAATTATGCCTATTACTTCCCCCACCCAATTTGAAAGAATAGTAAAGCTTTCGGGCAACGCACTCCCAAAATCATTTTTGAATGAGGTTTTGCGCTTCGAAAACGATCCCGAAGCATTTAGAAAAGCAGGTATTGAATTTGCCTCAAAGCAAGCAATAAACCTTTACGAAAACGGCTTTGGTGCCGTTCACATATATTCAATGAACAAGCCCGAGGTGGCAAGGAAAATACAAAATAATCTTTTGGACGTGATAAAATGATTTATAATGATGTTGTCTATGGGAGCGCCTCTCCCTTAGATTTTGAAATCAATAAAATAGAGCTTTCCGCGCGCCTTAACGCAGAGATAGGATTTGAAAACGAGCTAATAAATACGTGTATCGAAGAATTCAACAAAACGGTAAGCTACAAATATGCCTATGTAAAAGTGCCCGTCTCCGTTACCGAAAACATCTGCGATTTCGGTTTTGCAAGTGTTAAGAGCAATTCCCTTTCCCGCGTGCTCCGTGATTGCAAGGAGGCGTTTATTATGGCTGTTACTACAGGAATAGAAATTGACCGATTAATAACCAAACTCTACCTCAAGCAAGATACAAGCGCATTCTTTATGGATGCTATCGGCTCGGCGGCTATTGAAAGCTTTGCGGACTATATAAATGAAAATTTATCTAAAAACCTAAACACAACTAATCGCTTCAGTCCGGGATATTCCGACTTTCCCCTTGAATTTCAACGTGATTTGCTCACGCGCCTCAACGCAAGCCAAACCGTTGGAATAAGCATTAATAATGAGTTTTTTATGACGCCAATGAAGTCGATAACCGCAATAATCGGAATAAAATGAAGGAGATCGCTATGTCAAAGATACTCGAACTCATAAAGCAAAAAAGAATATATTTTGACGGCGGTCTTGGTACTATGCTTCAAAAACGCGGACTTAAGGGAGGAGAGCTTCCCGAATGCTGGAATTTGGAGCATCCCGAAATCATCACCGATATTCACCGTCAATACCTAAACGCAGGTGCAAATATCATCACAACGAATACCTTTGGTGTAAACTGCTTAAAGCACGAAAACTATGCGAAGCTTATCGAAGCAGCCATCTCTTGCGCAAAAAAAGCCACCGCCGAATTTAACGATAGCTTCATCGCCTTTGATATTGGACCTCTTGGCAGATTTTTAGAGCCTATCGGAAATCTACCCTTTGAAGAAGCGGTGGAAATATTCGCAAAAAGCATTCGTGCAGCGAACGATCTCGGAGTTGATCTTATTGTAATCGAAACAATGACCGACTCCTATGAAACAAAAGCCGCCGTGCTTGCGGCAAAGGAAAACTGCAATTTGCCTATTTTCGTAACGAATGCCTTTGATGAGAGCGGAAAGCTTCTCACGGGAGCTACTCCCGAAGCAATGGTTGCGCTCCTTGAAGGACTTAACGTTGATGCTATCGGTATAAATTGCTCACTCGGTCCCGACAAAATGCTCCCCATCATAGAGAGATATAGAGCCGCCTCATCCCTGCCAATTATTGCTAACGCAAATGCAGGCCTGCCTACCGTAGTTGACGGAAAAGCAATTTATTCTCTCAATGCAGAAAATTTCGCAGATTATGTGTCACTCCTTGCAGAGAGCGGCGCAAGTATCCTTGGCGGATGCTGTGGCACCGAGCCCGACTATATAAAATCGGTAGTTGAAAAAACTCAAAACATTCCCCTACCCCAAATAGAAAACAAAAATAAAACCGTTATTTCGTCATACACACACGCCCTTGAAATTGGGAATGATCCCATTCTCATCGGTGAGCGCATTAACCCTACGGGAAAAGAAAAATTTAAAAACGCTCTTCGAAATAGCGATATAAACTATATCCTCGGGCAAGGAATTGAACAAGCCGATAACGGTGCACACGCACTCGACATCAACGTCGGTCTTCCCGAGATCAACGAAAAAGAAATGATGTGCAAGGTTTTAAAATCGCTTCAAGGCATTTGTAATCTTCCTCTTTCATTGGATTCAAGCAATCCCTTAGTGCTTGAAGCCGCTATGCGAATTTATAACGGAAAGCCCCTTGTAAATTCAGTAAACGGCGATAGCAAAAGTATGGATGCAGTTTTTCCACTCATCAAAAAATACGGCGGCACTGTTATCGCACTCACACTTGATAAAAACGGAATTCCCGAAACTGCGCAAGGCAGAGTTAATATAGCAGAGCGCATAATTGCAAAAGCAAACGAATACGAAATCGATACTAAGAATATCATCTTCGATCCCCTTGCAATGACTATATCTTCAAATCCCAAAAATGCTCAAATCACTCTTGATACTGTTGAGCTTTTATCTCAAAAGGGATATAAAACAAGTCTTGGAATTTCAAATGTTTCTTTTGGCTTACCAAACAGAACGAGCATAAACGCGTCCTTCTATACAATGGCTCTTTTGCGCGGTCTTAATTGCGCGATAGTAAACCCATCATCGCGCGAAATAATGAACGCATATCACTCATATCGCGCGCTTACAGGCAAGGATGCTTCCTGCAATGATTTTATTGGCTTTTCACTTAATAACGAGATAGAAAAAACAACCAAAACAGCTACTGAATATACACTCAAGGAAGCAATAATCAAAGGGCTTTCCGATGTTTCCGTTTTGAAATCCAAAGAATTGCTCTCCACTAAAGCTCCCCTTGAAATAATAAACGATGAGATAGTTCCCGCGCTTGAGGAAATAGGAAAAGCATTTGAAGAAAAGCGCATTTTCCTTCCCCAGCTTCTTATGAGTGCGGAATGCTCGTCGAAATGCTTTGAGAATCTTAAAGAGAAAATGCCGCAGGGTGCATCAAACGGAAATTCGGTAATCATCGCAACCGTTAAGGGCGATATTCACGATATTGGCAAAAACATCGTCAAGCTGCTTCTTGAAAGCTACGGCTTTAACGTTCACGATCTCGGAAAGGATGTCCCTCCCGATGTAATCCTTGAAGCAGTAAAAGAATACAACTGCAAGGTAGTCGCTCTCTCTGCCCTGATGACAACAACTCTTCCCGCAATGGAAGAAACCGTCGCTCTTTTGCATAAACACGATAAGAGCATAAAAATTATGGTTGGCGGCGCGGTCTTAACCGAGGAATACGCGAAAAAAATAAACGCCGATGCCTACGGAAAGGATGCAATGAGTGCCGTTAGAATTGTCGAAAATTTCTATAACTCATAAATATCTATCTCCCCCGTCGGCAAAAATCAAAACAATATTCTTGTTTTTATATTCTTCCCTTTTGGAAATTTTAAGTGCCGCGCTATATACCGCGCCGGACGAGATCCCCACAAATATGCCGTGTTTTTTCAAAAGCATATCGGTGTAGAAAAGTGCATCCTCGTCGGAAACGGCAATAATCTCATCAATCAAATCAGTATTCAAAATCTTGGGGCAAAAACCCGCCCCTATTCCTTGAATACCGTGCGCGCCGCTAAAGCCCTTAGTTAAAAACGGAGATTTTTCCGGTTCAACGCCAATTATTTTTACGTTTCCACCGTGAAAATAGTTGGCGATTCCCATTATTGTACCTCCCGTTCCTATTCCGCAAATAATTGCATCAACTCCGCCCCCCATCTGCCTGTCAATTTCGGGCGCGGTAGTCAAAAAATGCGCCTTAATGCCCGAAACGTTTTCAAACTGACAAGGCATAAAGGCGCTCTTGTTTTTGCAAAATCTCTCCGCCTCCGCCATTGCGCCATTCATACCATTTTTTGCATCGGTAAGTATCAACTCACCGCCAAAAGCACCTATCAATTTCCTGCGCCGCACCGACATATTTTCCGGCATTACTATTGTCGTTTTGTATCCTTTTATGCCCCCAATCGCAGAAAGTGAAATTCCCATATTTCCCGACGTTGCTTCAACAATAGCCATATTTTTTCGCAAAATTCCTTCTCTTTCCGCATCGATTATTATTTTGTAAGCCGCACGATCCTTTACCGAGCCAAAGGGATTAAAATATTCAAGCTTTGCAAAAATATTTTTATGCAAATTCACTATCGGTGTATTGCCAATAGCATCTATAATATTGTTCAAAAAATCATCTCCATTCCAAATAATAATTATATTAAAAACGGAAAAAATAATTGCAGGATATATTCAATAATTCTATTGAAAAACTTATATTTTTGTGATACAATATTATTAATCTTAGAAGCTTTAGAGGCAAATTATGAATAAAAAGAATATAATTGGCACCGTTGTGCTGTTAATTTTGGTCATTTGCTTGATTTTCCTTGCGGTTTTACTTTTCAAGCCCAATGATAATACAAAACCCACTATAGAAACTCCCGAAGAAAAACCTACTCACACAGACGTAGTTTTATCGCTCACCGAAGATGCAGGAGAGGAGTATATTGATAAAATCTATTTTGTCGGCGAATCCACCACCGCTCACTTTTTCAAAGGCGGAATTGATAGATCCCACATTTTAGTTCCTTCGTCAGCCACCTTAACTCTCGGCTCGGACATTTTACAAATTCTCGTTGGAGATAAACAATTAACCATTCCCAAAGCCGTTAAGGACGCAAACGCAGAAATCCTTATTATCACCATAGGTGTTAATAACGCATCGCGTTTTTCCGAGAAGGAATACAAAACCTTTTACTCAAAATTAATCAATGCAATAAAGGAAGCATCTCCAAGCACGAAAATCATTCTTCAATCAAGCTTCCCCGTTACCGAAGAATACAGTAACCAAGGAAAAGCGATAACTAATTCAGATATTGACAGAAACAACAAATGGGCAAAGGAGCTTGCAAAAGAGCATTCCCTTAAATACCTTGACACACAATCAATTCTAAAAAATAATAGCGGAGCGCTTATAGAGGAATATAGCAACGGCGACGGCGTTCATATGAACGAAAAGGCTTACGCGGCTATAATCCAATATATAAGGACTCACGCCATAGAATAGGAGCTTTATGAAAAACAAAAAAATAATTATCATTGCAATAGCTATTGTGGTTGTTGCTGCACTTGTACTCGTTCTTTTACTAACGGGCAAAAAATATGACGGCACGCTCTCTGCCAAAGAGCTTTATTCCGAAATAGAAAATACTATTACCACCGAAGGCGGTGTCAATATTCTCGACGATGACGTGATTCTCGAAATTACCGACGAGGATTTAACATATTTGATAGATTATACGGTTGTCCGCGCCAAAAATGCCAAGAACATCAACGAAATCGGCATTTTCAAGGTTGAAAACGGCAAAGCCAAGGATCTTAAACCCATTATCGAAAAATATCTTAAAGAAAAGCAAGAGTCCTATCGCGCAATGGACTACTTTCCCGAGGAAGTCGAAAAAATCGACTTTGCAACCGTAAAGGTTTTCGGAAACTACGTTGTATTCTCATTCCTCAACGAAGCAGATACGGAAGCATTTTATGGTGCAATAGAAAATGAGCTAACAAAATAAAAAATACGAGGCAAATCGCCTCGTATTTTTTATTTCAATTAAACCCCCGAATAAGCGGAAAAACCTCCGTCAACGGGAATTACGATACCCGTTACAAAGCCCGATTCCGCAGGATTTGTAAGATAACGAAGTGTTCCGAGAAGCTCCTCGGATTCTCCAAAGCGCTTCATAGGAGTTGCGTTAAGAATTTTATTAGTTCTTGCCGTGGGTGTGCCGTCTTCATTGAAAAGCAATGCTCTGTTCTGGTTTGTAACAAAGAAGCCGGGAGCCATCGCGTTAACTCTGATGCCCGCGCCTGCAAAGTGAACCGCAAGCCACTGAGTAAAGTTAGAGATACCCGATTTAGCCGCAGAATATGCAGGAATTTTCGTAAGAGGACGGTATGCGTTCATAGAGGACACGTTAAGAATTGAGCAGCCCTCCTGACCAAGCATATCCTTTGCAAAAACCTGCGTGGGAAGAAGTGTTCCCATAATATTAAGATTGAACACGAAATCAAAGCCGGACTTGTCAAGATTGAAGAATGTTTTAATATCTTCTCTATCCTCATCGCCAACCTCATAATATTCCTTATCGGTTGTAGCTCTGGGGCTGTTTCCACCCGCGCCGTTGATAAGGATCGTACACTTACCAAGATCGTTAAGAATTGCCTCGTGAGCCGCTTCAATGCTTTCTTTTTCAAGGCAGTTTACCTTGTATGCTTTAGCAACACCGCCGTTAGCGTTAATTCTGTCTGCAACAACGGCAGCAGCCGCATCGTTAAGGTCAAGAAGAGCCACCTTATAGCCCTGCTTAGCCATTTCTTCGGCAAAGGATGAGCAAAGAACACCACCCGCGCCCGTAATAACACAAACTTTATTCATAATTTTTCTCCTAAAAACTAGTTTTTAGCATCCTTTTCGATTGCTTCCCAAAGACCGAGCAAATATGTCGCACCAAGGGCTCTATCGTAAAGACCGTAGCCGTATCTACCCTTTTCGCCCCAAATCATTCTACCGTGGTCAGGGCGCATATAGCCGTCAAAGCCGCCATCGTAAAGCGCCTTCATAATTGCATAAATATCAAGCGAACCGCAATCGGTGGGATGTGCAACCTCGTGGAACTGACGGGGACCCGTATGCTTAACGTTACGAATATGAGCAAAGTGAATTCTCTTTGCAAACTTTTTGCTCATTCTAACAAGGTCATTTTCGGTTGATGCACCGAGAGAGCCCGTGCAGAAAGTAAGACCGTTTTCGGGAAGGTCAACTATCTTCAAAAACCTTTCAAGATTTTCTTCACAAGTAATAATTCTCGGAAGACCGAAAATTCCCCACGGCGGGTCATCGGGATGTATTGCCATATTGATGCCAACCTCGTGAGCCACGGGAATAACCTTTGTTAAGAACGCCTCAAGGTTCTTCCAAAGCTGCTCCTCATCAATAGCTTCATATTGCTTAAGAAGGTCGCGAAGTCCGTCAAGCGTGTAGCTTTCGTCCCAACCGGGCAACGAAAGACCGCCATCAAGGGGATTCATCGCAAGAACTGTCTGTTCATCATAAGCCAAGCTGTTAGAGCCGTCTGCCTCCTGATGCTCAAGCTCACTTCTGAGCCAGTCAAAAACGGGCATAAAGTTATAGCAAACGCATTTAACTCCTGCCTTTGCAAGTCTTCTGAGATTTTCACAATAGTTTTCGATAAGCTGGGGGGCTTTTTCGTTGCCGAGCTTAATATCCTCGGGAACGGGAACACTCTCAACAACCTCAAATTTAAGACCGTGAGCTTCAGCGCTTGTCTTAATAGCATTGATGCTCTCCTCACTCCAAACTCCTCCTGCGGGTACGTCATATACCGCAGAAACTATTGAATACATATTGGGGATCTGTGAAATTTGTTCAAGCGTTACGGGATCGTTCGGACCGTAATGTCTGAATGTCATTTTCATAAAAAGTAAACCTCCTCTATATTTTAAGCATAAAAGTATTCTACATACTTGATTATACTATATCACACTTGTTTGAGTTTTTCAATATATTTTTCAAAAAAAGCCAACGGAAATCGTTGGCTTTTAAAAATCAATCTAACTCTTTTTTGCCCGTATAGAGCTCATAGTATCTACCCTGCATCTCAAGAAGCTCCTCGTGAGTACCTCTTTCAACAATCTCGCCGTGCTCAAGCACCATAATAGCATTTGAGTTTCTAACGGTTGAAAGTCTGTGAGCAATAACGAACGTAGTTCTGTTCTTCATAAGTCTATCCATACCGTGCTCAATATGGCGTTCGGTTCTTGTGTCGACTGAGCTCGTCGCCTCGTCAAGAACGAGTATTGGGGCTTTAGAAAGCGCCGCACGGGCAATATTGAGAAGCTGTCGCTGACCTTGTGAAAGGTTTGCTCCATCGCCCTCAATTACCGTGTTGTAGCCGTCGGAAAGTCGCATAATGAAGCTGTGTGCACTCGCGGTTTTAGCTGCTTCAATAACCTCCTCGTCTGTTGCGTCAAGACGTCCGTAACGGATATTCTCCATAATCGTTCCCGTAAAGAGATGCGTATCCTGAAGCACCATCGCGATATTCTTTCTCAAATCCGAGATGTTATAATTCTTAATATCAACACCGTCAATGGTTATCCTACCGGATTCGATATCATAGAAACGGTTAAGCAAATTGGTAATTGTAGTCTTTCCTGCGCCCGTTGAACCAACGAAAGCAATCTTCTGACCCGGATGAGCATAAAGCGAAATGTTCTTCAAAACCGTCTGCTCGGGCTTATATCCAAAGCTTACGTTTTCGAGCACAACGTCACCTTTAATGCTATCTGTCGAATGCACCTCACCGTAGCTTTCAACCTCGGGCTCTCTATCCATAATAGCGAACACTCTTTCAGCACCTGCAAGAGCCGAGAAAATTGTGCTCATTTGCTGTGAAATCTGATTTATAGGCATAGAAAACTGACGCGAATAGTTAACGAAAACCGAAAGTCCGCCAACGTCAAAGCCGCTCGTAACACAAAGCACACCGCCAATTCCCGCAGTCAAAGCATAACTAATCTGGCTTGTATTTCCCAAAATCGGACCCATAATACCACCGTAGAATTGCGCCTTAAACTGCTTATTTCTCATATCGTTATTGAGAGTATTAAATTCCTCCTCGCAAATTCCCTCGTGATTGAAAACCTTAATAACCTTCTGTCCCGAAACGGATTCCTCAATATATCCGTTAATAGCACCGAGTGCCGCCTGCTGACCAACGTAATATTTGGATGAACGCATCGCAATCTGTCCTGCCAACAACGCAAAAATCGGAATAAAAACAATGGTTATAAGCGTAAGCCAAATATTAGTATAAATCATCATACAAAGTGTACCGATAAGCGTAATCGAGCCCGAAATCAAATTGACAACCGTATTATGAAGCATCATATCGATATTGTCAATATCATTGGTAAAGCTACTCATAATAGTACCGTTGCTATCGCTGTCAAACTCTCTTATCGGGAGCTTTTGCACCTTTTTGAAAAGATCGTTTCTAAGATTTTCAATAGCGTTCATAGAAACCGAAAGCATAATTCTTGCCTGCATATAGTTTGCCACGATACCGCAAATATAAACGCAAGCAATCACAACGAGTATAAGAGCAAGATATTCAAGCGGATGATCAAAGGCAATTCCCAAGAATTTCAACTCACTCTGTCCAACGAGCGCATTGATTACAGGTCGCAGAATATACGCGCCCGTAAGTGATGCAAGTGTGTGAAAAAGCATACACACAAGCACAAGTGCCAAACGGAATTTATATTTTGAGAGATAAGAAAGCAATCTCCTAACCGTTGCCTTCGTATTTTTCGGCTTACCCTTAGCTCTGACACCGGGACCGCCACCACGTCTTGGACCGGGTCTGTGTCCGGGTCCACCGGGCATTTTACCCTTGGAGGATCTGCCACCATATTGCTTTTGAAGCTCTTCTAAAGTTCTTGCAGCCATTATTTCTTATCCTCCTTCTTATCCATTTGTGAATAGTATATTTCCTGATATTCTTCGTTGTTTTGGAGCAAATATTCGTGCGTTCCAATGCCTGTAATTCTACCCTCGTCAAGCACGATTATCTCATCCGCATCCTTAACGGAGTTAATTCTTTGAGCAATAATTATTTTTGTAGAGTCACCGATACTATTCTTAAAAGCATCGCGTATTCTCGCCTCGGTTGCCATATCTACAGCACTCGTTGAGTCGTCAAGAATAAGTATTTTCGGCTTTTTAAGAAGCGCGCGCGCAATACAAAGACGTTGCTTTTGTCCGCCCGAAACATTTGTACCGCCCTGACCGAGATCCATCTCATAGCCCTCTTTAAAGCTTGAAATAAATCCGTCTGCCTGCGCATAATCCGCCGCCTCTCGAATTTCTTCCATAGTCGCGTCACCGTTACCCCAACGAAGATTGTCGATAATGCTTCCCGAGAACAAAATATTCTTCTGAAGCACCATACCAACACCCTCTCGAAGATTGTAAAGTGAATAATCCTTAACGTTAACACCGTCAACGAGAACCTCGCCCTCGTCAACGTCGTAAAGACGGGAAATCATTGAAACGAGAGTTGTTTTACCGCAGCCCGTAGAACCGATGATACCTACGGTATCACCTGCATTTATCTTCAAATTGATATTGTCAAGCACCTTTTCCTCGCTATCCTTATAATAACGGAAGGAAACGTTACGGAATTCAACCTCTCCGCGTTCAACCGTATGCTCAGAGCCGTTAGCCGCATCAACAATATCAATTTCCTCGTTCATAACCTCTGCAATTCTCTTTGCAGATGCCATAGAACGCGAGAACATCATAAACAGGAAGGTCACCATCATAAGGGATGATAAAATCTGCGTAATATAAGTAACGAACGAAGCAAAGTCACCCGTATTCATCTGTCCGGCAAGAAGCTGGTGACCGCCAAACCAATAAACTGAAATTGCAGTTGCGTTCATAATAAATGTCATAACAGGCGACATAAGAATCATATTCTTCATTGCTCTGCCCGCGGTATTTTTAAGGTCAGCATTTGCTTCATTGAATTTTGCTTCCTCAAAATCCTCTCTAACAAAGGATTTGACAACCCTTGCATTAGTAAGATTTTCCTGAACGGTTGAGTTCAATTTATCAATCTTGGTCTGCATTTTTCCAAACAAAGGAAAACCTCTAATGATAATAAACGCAATAGAACCAAGCAAAATCGGAACTGAAACCGCAAGAATAACCGAAAGTGAGGGGTTGAGATTTATCGCCATTATGAGCGCGCCGATAAGCATACCGGGCGAGCGGAAAAACATACGAAGCATCATATTAACAAAGTTTTGAAGCTGCGTAACGTCATTAGTAAGACGTGTTACTAAGGATGCAGAGCTGAACTTATCAATATTTGAAAACGAAAAGCTCTGAATTTTCTTATAAATATCCGCTCTCAAATCCGCCGCGAAATTAACGGATGCCTTGCCGCCAAAATACGCGCCCCCAACACCGCCAAGCATCATAAGAATAGCGGTAAGAATCATACCCACAGCAATAGCCACGATAAAGAACGCATTGTTTCCAATTCTTTCATAAAGCCAAAGAATAATTCTCGGCATATTCTCCGTCTTACCGTCAATACCGAGGTTAATAATATATGCCAAAAGTCTTGGCATAAGAATTTCGCCCACAACCTCTATAATCATACAAAGAGGGCCCAAAATAAAGAATGGAAGATAGGGCTTTATATATTTCCACCAGTTCAAACCTTTAGTCTTTTTCATTTTCTTTCCTCACACATAAATTTTCTTCGCTTTTTTTAGTCAATCTTGATTGCATCAAATCAAGATACCTATTGAATTTATCAATATCCTCGTCCGAAAAATCGGCAAAAACGCTCTCGTCAATTTCCTTAAAGCTTTGATGCGTTTTTTCAACAATATCTCTGCCCTTTTCCGTAATAACGATTTTTTTATATCTGCCATCGTCCTCAACACAAGCTCTTTCAATATAGCCCTCATTTTCAAGTGCCTTGAGCGAGCGCGCAACCGCGGCGGGAGTAACTCCAAAGCATTCGGCAATTTGCTTTTGTGACGGAACCTCCTTTTCCTTTGCAATATACATCAAAAGATGGTGCTGACTGTGGTGTATTCCCATTCTTGAAATATTGCGTTCAAAGGCATTCCAGTGAAGCCGTCCAACGCGCGCCATTTTGCGCATCGTTGACTTGTAAATCTCAAAATTATCCTTCTCCATTACTAACCTCTTCAAAATTAATTAACACGTTAACTATTATAACACAAAAACAAAAAAAGTCAATACTTTTTTTACAAAAAATCTATAAAGAAAATCAAGAAAAATCAAGGACTTTCGATATTTTCGAAAGTCCTTTTCATTAAAGTATATTAATTCCCTTTTCCTCGCAAAATCTATGATCCTTTTCGCTCCAAAATGACGATTGCACCTCGCCAATATGGGCTTTTCTGAGGAAGAACATACACATTCTCGACTGACCTATACCGCCACCAATGGTGTAAGGTAATTTGCCCTCAAGCAACGCGCTATGGAAAGGAAGCGAAGCTCTGTCCTCACAACCGCTGATAGCTAACTGATTTCTCATCGCTTCTTCGTCAACGCGGATACCCATTGATGAAAGCTCAAGCGCAATATCAAGCACGGGATAGTAAACGAGAATGTCGCCGTTTAACGTCCAATCATCATAGTCGGGAGCTCTGCCATCGTGCTTTTCGCCCGATTTGAGCTTCCCGCCGATCTGCATAAGAAATACGGCTTTTTTCTCCTTGCAAATAGCATATTCTCTGTCTTTGGGACTCAAATCAGGATACATATCCTCAAGCTCCTGCGAGGTAACGAACTCAATCTCCTCGGGCAAAATCTTGCCAACGAAGGGATACTCACTTGAAATATAAATCTCAGTATGCCTTAATGCGCGATAAATGGACTTCACCGTCTTTTTTAAAGTATATTCATTTCTTTCGCTCTTGTCAATAATTCGCTCCCAGTCCCACTGGTCAACGAACATAGAATGAATATTGTCAAGCTCCTCGTCGCGACGGATCGCGTTCATATCGGTATAAAGCCCCTCGTGGAGACCGAATTTATACGTTTTAAGAGCCATTCTCTTCCATTTGGCAAGAGAATGAACGATTTCAAGCTGCTCACCGCCCGCAATATCAAAGGCAACGGGACGCTCGTGACCGTTCAGATTATCGTTAAGACCGCTATTCGAAGGCACGAAAATAGGCGCGGACACACGGGTGAGATTCAACTCAACCGCAAGCTGTCTTTCAAAAAAGTCCTTAACCTTCTTTATTGCCACCTCGGTTTCTCTCAAGGTGAGCAAGGATTTATAATCACTTGGAATAGAAAAATGTAACATAGATACCTCAAATTAACCTTTATTAATACGTTCATAGAGCATATCGGAGAGCGCAACGAACTCCTCAATACCGAGTCTTTCTCCTCTGATATCGGGCTTGTGGCCGCATTCAACGATAGCTTCCGTAATTTCGTCCTTCGTAAGCTCGCCAAAGGATGCCGCAAGTGCGTTTGGCAATGTCTTTCTTCTCTGTTCAAACGCGCCCTTAATTGTTCTGAACAAGGTTTTTTCGTCCTTTGGAGCATAGGGTTTATTTTTGTGCAATTTAATTCTCACAACCGTAGAATTAACCTTCGGCGCAGGCATAAAATTCCCTGCGCTAACGGTGAACAATTTCTCCGCCACCCCGTAATAAGCAAGAACTGCGGTAATCGCTCCGTAATCGGACGAGCCCGCCTTAGCACAAAGACGGTCCGCAACCTCCGACTGTATCATAATAGTGATATATTCAAATGGCAATCCACATTCAAGAAGCTTCATAAGAATAGGAGTGGTGATGTAATAAGGAAGATTAGCGCACACCGAAACCTTCCCCTTTTCAAAATAGGGCTTAAGGAGCTCATCAAGATCCGCCTTCATAACGTCCTCATTAATAACGGTGACATTATTAAACTCGCCAAGCGTATACTTAAGAACCGGAATAAGTCCGTGATCAATCTCAAGCGCAACGACCTGCTCGTATCTTAACGCAAGCTCGGTGGTAAGCGGACCGATACCGGGTCCGATTTCAAGAATTGAGGTTTCAACACTGTCCGCACAGTTGTCGGCAATATCCTCAACAACAGCTCGATTTATAAGAAAGTTCTGACCGAATTCCTTTCTGAATTTCAAATCAAAAACCGTCATTATGTGTTTTATCGTTTTAACGTCACAAAGATTCATATATTTCCTCATTTTTAAAAAAATTTTAATCTATCCCCTTGACAAAACAGCAATAAAGTGATAGAATATGGAAGTCGAGTTGCTAGTGTAGCACAGTCGGTAGTGCAGCTGATTCGTAATCAGCAGGTCGAAAGTTCGAGTCTTTTCACTAGCTCCAGATAAGCCATCACCAAAGCCTTGTGCTTATGTGATGGCTTTTTTCTTTCCACCTGTTAATTATATACTATTTTTTCTTAAATTTCAAGGTTTTGTCAATAAATTTCGTCAACTTTCATATATTTTATCAATTGACTTTGATTAGGGGGCGGTTTTTTTGCAAATTAATAGAGTTTTCGAGTATTATGACCATAAAAATCTTGAAAAAACATTAATGGAATTGAAAAACAAATATGAATTTTTAGAGATTGGATCACTCGGAAAAAGCATTTTTGGAAAAAGCATACCCCGAATAACTCTCGGCAACGGCAAAAAAAATGTTATTTATATAGGCGCGCATCACGGAATGGAGTGGATAACAAGCGCCTTGCTTATGCAATTCGTTCACGACTTGTGCGAAGAATACCAAAACGGCAGGAGCGTGTTCGATGTTTCCACGCACGTTCTTTTTGAAACGAGAAAAATACATATCGTGCCAATGCTAAATCCCGACGGGATTGACTATGCCATTCACGGAGTAAACGAGGACAATGTCATCTATAACCGCCTAATCCGAATGAACGGCAGCACCGATTTTTCACATTGGCAAGCCAATGCTCGCGGAATTGATTTAAACCATAACTATAATTCCGGCTTTGAAGAATATAAAATAATCGAACGCAAAGAAAATATTATCTGCGGTGCAACCAAATATAGCGGCGAATATCCCGAAAGCGAGCCCGAAACACGCGCGCTTTGTAATTTCGTCAGATTTGAACGTCCATCCCTTGCCCTCACTCTCCACACTCAAGGTGAGGAAATATATTACACAAGCGGAGAAAAAACATCAGATATTTCCCTCTCCCTTGCCAAAACACTCTCGCGACTAACCGGCTATAAAATCTCCTTTCCAAGCGGCACGGCAAAATACGGCGGCTTTACCGATTGGTTTATCGAAGAATTTGATAAGCCCTCCTTCACACTTGAATGCGGACACGGTGAAAATCCGCTTCCCTTTAGTGATTTTGAAAAAATATATAGTCATATCAAGCGCGCGCTTTTTATTACCCCAATACTTGTATAGAAAGGTATTGCAAAATCAGTTTTTTTGTGTTATCATATTGTAAACAAAGCTTATTTTAAGGAGTCTGCAAGTGAAAAAGAAGCTTATTACAATGAATAAAAAGCAAAAAAAGAAATATATTATCGGGCTATCAATTGGTGGAGGCGTGCTCATTTTAATCATAGCAACACTGTTAATAGTTTTCAGACACGTTCACACCTACGGCGATTGGGAGAAGGTCAGAGAAGCATCCTGCACTCAGTACGGTATCGAAAGAAGATACTGTGATTGCGGGGAAATGCAGGAAAAGAAATACGATAAGCTTCCCCATACCGAAAGCGAATGGATATACGATAAGACAAAGGATAGTCTCAAGAAGGTTTGTACCGTTTGCGGCAAAAATCTTGAGTTCAATTCCCTTGAGAATCACACTCATAATTGGAGTGACTATATTACTAAAACAGAGCCCACCTGCACGCAAAGCGGCGTAAGCGCTCGTACCTGCGAATGCGGTGCAGTTGATGAAGAGAAAATTCCGGCAACTAATCATAGCTTTGGGGAGTGGGAAATAATACTTGAAGCACAATGCGGTGTTGAGGGAATGGAATCACGCGTTTGCTTAGTATGCAATGAAATAGAAAGTCAACCCATTCTCGCCTTTTCACACTGTGAAGGTTTATGGATTGTTACTAACGGTAAAAAAACATATCCTTGTATTTATTGCAAAACGATTTTAAGAACTGAAGAAATCACTGCTTCAAAGCATCTCGACATTTCAAACGATACTGTAATCGGTCTTGGCACTTGTGAAGATAATGAGATAGTTATCCCATCCACCTTCAACGAAATAACGATAACCAAAATAGGAGAAAACGCCTTTGAATATCAAAGCATTGAGGGTCTTATCCTCTCAAATTCGATAACAGCAATTGGAAATAGCGCCTTTAACAAATGTCTTAGATTAAATAACGTTCATCTCGGCAACGCGCTAACCGCTATCGGTAAAAAGGCGTTCTATAATTGCAAATCCTTAACAAGCATAATATTTCCGAATACTTTAGTAACGCTCTCCGATTATTCCTTCGCATTCTGCACAAATCTCGAATACGTAGAAATCGGCAAAGGAATAACCAAATTACCAATGTACGTCTTTTCGGATTGCATCTCTCTAAAGAAAATCCATTTTAACGGTACAAAAGAAGAATGGAATAATATTGAAAAAGACGAAAACTGGGATTTCAACACCGGCAAATATACAATCATTTGTACTGACGGCGAAATAACCAAATAAAAAAATATCGGTGGGCTTCCCCGCCGATATTTTTTTATTATCTGTTTGCACCACAGCAATTTTTATATTTCTTACCGCTACCGCAAGGACAGGGATCGTTTCTTCCCACCTTTTCGGCTTTTTTTATTGTTATGAGCTTTTTCGCAATTTCACCCTTAGCAGACTCCATAATAGGATTTGCAATCTGCACTCTCTGAGTTTCGTCGGGAGCTCTCTTTGTAAGAGAAAGCATCATTCTTGCGGTATTCTCACGAATATCGGAAACAAGCTCGTCAAACATCTCTGCGCCGCGGAAGCGATATTCGTTAACGGGATCTCTTTGAGCATAGCTTTGAAGTCCAACGCTACCCTTGAGATCGTCCATAGCATCAATATGCTCCATCCACTTCTTGTCAACGTTGCGAAGAAGAACGGCGCGCTCAATCTCGCGCATATTTTCAGAACCAAACTCTGCTTCCTTTTCCTTATAAACCTCGTCCGCCTTTTCGCAAAGAAGCTCTGCAATTTCGTCAACCTTGTGCTTTTCCGCAAGCTCGCGCACCTCTGCAAGAGGATATTTTTCCCTGAGCATAAGCAAGAAATATGCTTCAAGTCCCTTGAGATCGAATGATTTTTCGTCCTCGTTATAGAATTCCTGAACCTTAATTGAAACGGTTTCACCAATCATATTGGCAATCTTTTCGGAAATATCAACTCCGTTAAGTACATCCTGTCTCTGCTTATAAATAAGCTCTCTTTGCTTGTTCATAACGTCGTCGTATGCAAGAACGTTCTTTCTGCGTTTAAAGTTCACATCCTCAATCTTCTTTTGTGAAGATTCAATAACGCTTGAGAACACGCGAAGATCAAGAACGTCATCATCACTCATACCGAGATTGTTGGCAACGAGATGAATTCTCTCGCCGCCGAAAAGACGAAGAAGATCGTCCTCAAGCGAGAGATAGAAGCAGGATTCACCGGGGTCGCCTTGACGGCCCGAGCGTCCTCGAAGCTGATTGTCAATTCGACGTGACTCGTGTCTTTCAGAGCCAAGAATGAAAAGTCCGCCCACTTCTCTAACCTTTTGCGCCTCGGGTTCAATTTCTTTTTTAAATTTCTTGTTAAGCTCCGCAAAGGTTCTGCGGGCATTCATAATTTCCTCATCGTCAACCGTTGCAGTTCCCGTTGCAACGGAAATAAGCTCGTCGCTAAAGCCCATTTTACGCATCTCATTCTTCGCCATAAACTCGGAGTTACCGCCGAGCATAATGTCCGTACCACGTCCTGCCATATTGGTAGAAATAGTAACTGCGCCAAGCTTACCTGCCTGTGCAACGATCTCCGCTTCCTTTTCGTGAAGCTTCGCGTTAAGAACGGTGTGCTTAATTCCCTCTCTATCAAGAAGCTTGGAAAGTATTTCCGACTTATCAATAGAAACAGTACCTACAAGCACGGGCTGTCCCTTGGCGTGACATTCCTTTACCTTTTCAACGATAGCTCTGTATTTGCCATTGATCGTCTTGTAAAGCATATCGTTGTGGTCAACTCTTATCATCGGCTTGTTGGTTGGAATTTCAACCACGTCAAGCGTGTAAATCTCACGGAATTCGGCATCCTCGGTAAGTGCAGTACCCGTCATACCCGAAAGCTTTTTATACATTCTAAAATAATTCTGGAACGTAATAGTCGCAAGAGTTTGATTTTCCTTTTCAATCTTTACTCTTTCCTTTGCCTCAATCGCCTGATGAAGACCGTTGGAATATCTTCTACCGGGCATAAGACGTCCGGTGAAAGTGTCAACTATCATAACACCGTTTTCGTTAACAACGTAGTCAACGTCGCGCTGCATCGTACCGTAAGCGCGTATTGCCTGATTTATATGATGAGCAAGCTCGTTATTCTCAGGATCGGAGAGATTTTCAATGCCAAAGAATTTTTCTGCCTTTCTCGTACCCTCGGGGGTGATAACAGCATTTTTTGCCTTTTCATCAACAATGTAATCTGCATCAACATCCTCTTGATCCTCTTTAGCGTCAATCTCTTTCACAACAAGCTTCTTAAACTTACGAACAAGAGCGTCTGCCTTTGTATAAAGATCTGTAGACGGATCACCTGCGCCCGAAATAATAAGGGGAGTTCTCGCCTCGTCAATAAGGATTGAGTCCACCTCGTCAACGATTGCAAAGGCGTGTCCGCGCTGACAAAGATTTTGCTTGTAGACTACCATATTGTCACGAAGATAGTCAAAGCCGAATTCGTTGTTTGTACCGTAAGTAATGTCTGAATTATATGCCGCCTGCTTCTGCTCGGGTGTCTGTCCGTGAACCACGATACCCGTAGTAAGTCCCATAAAGCCGTAAACTCTACCCATCTCCTCACTGTCACGGCAGGCAAGGTAATCGTTAACGGTAACGATGTGAACCCCCTCGCCCGTGAGCGCGTTTAGGTATGCGGGCATAGTTGCAACAAGAGTTTTACCTTCACCGGTTTTCATCTCGGCAATTCTTCCCTGATGAAGAATAATGCCGCCTATAAGCTGAACGCGGAACGGTCTCTTTCCAAGTACACGGTCAGCAGCTTCTCTGACAGCCGCAAACGCATCGGGAAGGATATCGTCAAGCGTTTCTCCCTTTGCAAGTCTTTCCTTGAATATCGGTGTCATACCCGAAAGCTCCGCATCGCTCATTTTGGCATACTTGTCCGCAAGCGCTTCTATCTGACAAACCGTTTTATCTATTTTTTTAAGCTCTCTTTCGCTATAAGTTCCAAATAACTTATCAAAAAGTCCCATTTATTCCTCCAAAAATCAAAATATCATCTTATTATACTACAAAATCAAAATAAATACCATAGTTTTTTGTAAATTTTTTAATTTATTATTGAATTTTTTTAAAATCTATTATATAATTGTAGAGTAAATTTGCAATTAAAGGAAAATACTATGTCTAAAATAAATATTGTATTACACGAGCCCGAAATTCCGCAGAATACGGGTAACATTGCGCGCACCTGTGCGGCAACGGGAGCCTCTCTTCATATAATTAAGCCTATGGGCTTTGAGATCGACGATAAAAAGCTCAAGCGCGCTGGACTTGACTATTGGCATTTGCTTGATATCACCTACTATGAAAATCTTGATGATTTCTTCAATAAAAACATAGACGCAAGCGTTTTCTATTTTACCACGAAAGCGCCGCGTAAATATACAGAAGCAAAATATGAGGGCAAAGTATTTCTTATGTTTGGAAAAGAATCAAAGGGACTTCCCGAGCCACTCCTCGAGAAAAATCCCGAAACCTGCGTAAGAATACCAATGCGCCCAAATCTGCGCTCGCTTAATCTCTCAAACTCCGTAGCTATTGCAGTTTACGAGGTTTTTAGACAAAACGATTTTGAGGGCTTGCTTGAGGAAGGCACTCCAACCACGTTTATGTGGGAGGACTTCAGAATTTAGAAAGGAGTTTAGCTATGAAGGTAATTGTTGCTATGAGCGGCGGTGTTGACAGTGCAGTTTGTGCTTATCTCATTAAACAGAATAATGATGCCCTCGGCATTACATTGCGTCTGCACGATGAAAGTGACAGCTTAATATACGGTGAAAACTCCTGTTGCTCTGTAAAAGATATTGCAGATGCAAAATCAGTTTGCAACATTATCGGAATTCCACACGAAACCCACGATTTCGGAGCGGAGTTCAAAGAATGTGTTATTTCCGACTTCATAAATTGCTATAAAAACGGCTCAACGCCTAACCCCTGTGTCATTTGTAACCGAAAAATCAAATTCGAGCAGCTTCTCAAAATAGCTATGGAGCGCGGCTACGATGCTATCACAACGGGTCATTACGCTCGCATAGAAAAAGGTGAAAACGGTAGATACCTGCTCAAAAAGGCACTTGATTTAAGTAAAGACCAAAGCTACGTTCTATATTCTCTTACTCAAGAGCAGTTAGCCCACACTATCTTCCCCCTTGGTGAAATGACAAAAGCAGAAGCGAGAAATCTCGCAGAGCATATTGGGTTTGTCAACGCAAGAAAAAAGGATAGTCAGGATGTTTGCTTCATTCCGGACGGAGATTACGTTTCATTTATCGAGCAAACCACGGGCGAAACCTTTGAAAAAGGCAATTTTATTGACCTGAACGGTAATATTCTCGGCACTCATCAAGGTATAATCAAATACACGATAGGCCAACGCAAAGGACTTGGACTTGCGCTTGGAGAACCAATGTACGTGATCGAAAAGAATGTAGAAAATAATACCGTAACACTTGCAAAAAACGAAGAGCTTTTCGGAACAACCCTAACAGCAAGTAACATAAATCTTATTTCCTGCGAAAAAATTGAAAAGCCGCTCAAAATCAAGGCAAAAATAAGATACAATCAAAAGGAACAGCCCGCTACCGTCGAGCAAATCGGAAAAGATTTGATTAAAGTTACATTCGACGAGCAGCAGCGCGCCATAACTCGCGGTCAGTCCGTAGTTCTATACGAGGGCGATACAGTTGTCGGAGGCGGTATAATCAATTAATTATTTTAGTAAAAATATTAATAAAAAATATTGACAAAAAATAAACAATGTGATATAATTAATTCACTCGAGGGAGTAGTTTGCGTAAATCTTACGTGATATGTCAACATCATGACCGTTCGGTCTGGCATATCTTAATGAACAAGACTCAAGTGTGAAGCGCACACTTGAGTCTTTTTTACGCGGATTGCCCTAAAACAAATAAAAGGAGAAAAATATGAATTTCTACAACAATTCAAAAGAAGAAGTTCTTTCCCATTTTTCAACCAATGAAAATGGACTTACCTCTGCAGAAGCTCAAGCGCGCCTTGAGAAAAACGGAAAGAATAAGCTTGCAGAGGGCGAAAAGGAATCAATGATCAAACGCTTCTTCAAGCAGCTTGCAGAGCCAATGACAATTATCCTCCTCGTAGCAGCCGGAATTTCCGCGGGTATGGAAATCTACGAGGGCGTAACGAGCGGTCACTTCGGCTTCCCCTCCGACGTAGTAATCATCCTTGCGGTTGTCCTTATCAATGCAATTCTAGGCGTTCTTCAGGAAAGCAAAGCGGAAAAAGCAATTGAAGCATTGCAGGAAATTGCTGCAGCAACGAGTAAGGTTATTCGTGACGGTCATCAAATAACCGTTAAAAGCGAGGACCTCGTTGTTGGCGACATAATTGTTCTTGAAGCGGGCGATGCAGTTCCCGCAGACGCAAGAATTATTGAATGTGCTTCCATCAAAGCGGAGGAAGCTGCACTCACGGGTGAATCAGTTCCCGTAAATAAAACCGAAAACGTAATCAACGCCGATGAAGTAACTCTCGGCGACCGTAAAAATATGGTTTATATGGGTAGCGTTATCGTTTACGGACGTGGCAAAGCAGTCGTTACTGCAACCGGTATGGATACCGAAATGGGTAAGATTGCAGATGCTCTTGCAAACGCGCAGGAGGGCAAAACTCCCCTTCAGATTAAGCTCGGTCAGCTTTCAAAAATACTCACCGTTCTTGTAATTATTATTTCTATTCTCGTATTTGGAATTAACGTTGTACGTGAGCTTCTCACAACGGGTACATTTACCTTTGACAAGATTATGGATTTCTTTATGGTTGCCATTTCCCTTGCGGTTGCGGCAATCCCCGAGGGCCTTTCAACAGTTGTAACGATAGTTCTTTCAATCGGTGTTACAAATATGTCCAAGAGAAATGCGATTATACGTAAGCTCACCGCAGTTGAAACGCTCGGATGCACGCAGATCATCTGCTCTGACAAAACGGGTACTCTTACACAGAATAAGATGACCGTTGTTGACCACTACGGCGATGACGAGGGCCTTCTTGCAAACTCAATGTCACTCTGCTCCGATGCGGAATTTGACGTAAACGAAGGCACAGCGGTTGGTGAGCCCACGGAGTGCGCGCTCGTTAACTACGCAGAAACGCTAAATCTTTCTAAAAACACACAGAAAAATCTTTTCGTTCGTATTGGCGAGGTTCCCTTCGACTCAATGCGTAAGATGATGACAACAGTTCATAAAACCGAGAACGGTAAGCTCGTTCAGTTCACAAAGGGCGCGCCCGACGAAATTCTTAAGGTTTGTACCTCTGCCCTCATCGGCGGTAAGGTAGTTGCTCTTAATGACGAAATAAGATCACAGATTCTCGCGGCAAATAAGGGTATGGCAGACAGAGCTCTCCGTGTTCTTGCAGGTGCTTATAAGGACCTTGACGCAGAACCCACCGTTTACGAGCCCGAGGCACTTGAAAACAACCTTTGCTTTATCGGTATGGTCGGTATGATCGACCCCGTTCGTCCCGAGGTTAAGCCCGCCATCGACGAATGCCGCCTTGCAGGTATCCGCCCCATTATGATCACTGGCGACCATAAGGACACTGCCGTTGCTATTGCAACACAGCTCGGTATTATCACAGACGCAACTCAGGCAATCACGGGCGCAGAGCTCGACGATATTTCCGACGAGGATTTCGAAACACTCGTTGAAAAATACTCCGTTTACGCACGCGTTCAGCCCGAGCATAAAACGAGAATCGTTAATGCTTGGCGTAAAAAAGGCAAGATCACCGCTATGACGGGTGACGGTGTAAACGATGCTCCCTCAATAAAGAATGCCGATATCGGTGTTGGTATGGGTATCACGGGTACTGACGTAACGAAGAACGTTGCAGATATGATTCTTGCAGACGATAACTTCGCAACTATCGTTTCAGCCGCAGGCGAGGGACGTAGAATTTACGATAATATCAGAAAAGCAATTCAGTTCCTTCTTGCATCCAATCTTTCCGAGGTGCTTACGATTTTCTTTGCAACGCTTCTTGGAATTCAGAATATTTTCTTGGCAGTTCACTTGCTTTGGATCAACCTTATTACAGACTGCTTCCCCGCTCTTGCTCTCGGTATGGAAAAGCCCGAAAGCGACGTTATGAAGCGCGCTCCCCGTGACTCTAAAGAAG
>JAFVRQ010000045.1 GCA_017504245.1 Clostridia bacterium
CAAATTGGATTTTTCGAGGTGCCTGCCAACACCGAGAAAAATCATTAGTGTCAACTCGTTGACACAATTTGCGCGGCTTTAATTTATTCCCACGTTTAAAAAGTTTTTGGTGCCAGGGGTTCCCCGAAGCGACATTTATGATCTTTGGGGGTTCACGGGTCTTTTTTCAAAAAGAACGAAAAAATCCTAATTTTAACTAACTTTATCTCCCCGACAAATCAAAATTTGAAATGCAACTAAATATTGACAATCCGCTCTTGGTATGATATTATTAAAATAGAGAAATATTCACTAATTCAAAAGAGGTAGAAAAATGGCAAAACCCATTGAGGAGATGAGCGCGGCGGCGCTTGCTTATTTAGGTGACAGCGTGATTGAGCTTTGCGTTCGCGAGATGCTTGTGGAAAAGGGCGTTTCGTCCGCTAAAAATTTGAACAGCACGGCGCTTTTGTTCGTAAAAGCGGAGGCGCAGGCGGACGCGATGAAAATCATCCTGCCGCTTCTTTCGGAGGAAGAAAACGGAGCTTATCGCAGGGGCAGAAACATCGGTCACACCAACGTTCCAAAGAGCGCAACCGTTGGTCAATACCGAATGGCAACGGGTATGGAGGCGCTTTTCGGCTATCTCTATCTGAAGGGTGAAAAGGGAAGAATAAACGAGCTTTTTTCGCTCGCTTACGAAGAAAAAATCAATCAAATCAATGCATAAAGGAGATTTACAGCAATGAGCAATCCAAAAATTAAAATTGTGGTTGAGGGCTTTGGCGAAATGTATGCGGAGCTTTATCCCGAGGTAGCCCCCGCAACCGTTCAGAATTTTATGAATCTTGTTCGCACGAAATTTTTCGACGGACTTATTTTCCACCGCGTTATTCCCGGCTTTATGATTCAGGGCGGCGGCTTTGACACGAATTTTGAGCAGAAGGAAGCAAAATCCATCAAGGGCGAGTTTCGTACCAACGGCTTTAAGAACGATTTGAAGCACGAAAGAGGCGTTCTTTCTATGGCAAGAACGTCTGCTCCCAACTCTGCGTCAAGCCAGTTCTTCATTATGCACGCACGCGCGCCTCACCTCGACGGTCAGTATGCGGCATTCGGCAAGGTTTACGAGGGTCTTGAGGTTATCGACAAGATCGCAAGCGTTCCCACAACCGTTAAGATGTGGATGTATCAGGACTGCCCGAGAAAAGACGTAGTCATCACAACTATTGAGGAAATCACGGAATAATGGCAAAGAGGACTTTACGCGGCGGCGCGCTCGTTTGTCCGCTTCCGCCCACAATGGTTTCCTGCGGTGATATGGAGAATTCCAATATTATCACTATCGGCTGGACGGGTATTTTGAATACAATCCCCCCGAAAACCTATATTTCCGTGCGCCCGACGAGGCATTCCTATGAAATAATCAAGGAAAAGGGCGAGTTCGTTATCAATCTCACCCCCTCAAAGCTTGTTAAAGAGGCGGATTATTGCGGAATTTATACGGGCAAAAAGGTGGATAAATTCGCAAAATGCAAGCTCACCAAGGTTAAGGGAACGCAGGTCGACGCACCGATGATCGACGAATGCCCCGTTTCTATCGAATGTAAGGTGACGGATATTATCCCTCTCGGCTCGCACGATATGTTTATGGCGGATATCGTTGCCGTGAACGTTGACGAAGCCCTTTTCGATAAGGACGATAAAATGCGCCTTGACAAAGCCAATCTCGTTGCCTACGCCCACGGCGAATACTTCGAGCTTGGTAAGAGGATTGGTAAATTCGGCTTTTCGACTAATAAAAAGAAGAAAGTTAGAAAGTGAAAATTTAGGGGGCTTTTTTGAAAAACCGCCCCCTATAACCCCTAAAAAACTTTAATGGATTATTAATAAATTCCGCGCAAATACGCCGCGCGTCAAATCCGCACAAGCCAAGCGATTAAAAGCTTTTTGGTTCTTTTTTCTCGAAAAAGAACAATTCTTAACTTTGTAATTTCTAAAAGAGAGGTAAATAAATATGCTTCAAACAGAAGGTAAACAATATCACATTCCGGCGTCGGTTGGCGAGGTTGGAAGATACGTAATTCTTCCCGGCGACCCCGGCAGATGCGAAAAAATCGCAAAATTCTTTGATAATCCCGAATTTTTAGGTATGAACCGTGAATACTGCATTTGGAACGGCACGCTTCTTGGAGAAAGGGTAAGTGTTTGCTCCACGGGTATCGGCGGTCCTTCTACTGCAATCGCCGTTGAGGAGCTTGCGGCTTGCGGCGCGGACACGTTCATTCGCGTTGGAACCTGCGGCGGCATTGACCTTGACGTTAAGGCAGGCGACGTGGTCGTAGCAAACGGCGCGGTTCGTCAGGACGGAACATCTCTTGAATATGCACCCGCAATTTTCCCTGCGGTACCCGACACGGACGTTCTTTTCGCGCTCGTTAAGGCGGCGAAGGGCGACACGGCAAATCACGACGTACACGTTGGCGTCGTTCAGGCAAAGGACAGCTTTTACGGTCAGCACAGACCTGCGAAAATGCCCACAGCCCCCCAGCTTCTCGCGCAGTGGGATGCTTGGAAAAAGCTCGGTGTTAAGGCAAGCGAGATGGAAAGCGGCACTCTTTTCGTGGTTTCATCACTTCTTCGCGCGCGTTCGGGCGGTGTGTTCTCCGTAGTTTGGAATCAGGAAAGATACGATGCAGGACTTGACACCGACGACACGCACAACGTTGACACCGAAGCGGCAATCCGCGTGGCAATCGAGGCAATCAAATTGCTTATTGAGCAGGATAAATAACAGTAAAAAAGCAAAAGCGAGAAAATTGCACGAATTTGAAGTGCAGATTTCTCGCAATATCGAAAACCGCCGATTTTTGTCGGCGGTTTTGATCTTTATATTCAATTATTACACCTGCGGCACGTTGTCCTTATCATAGAACACAAGCATGCCGTTAAGGTATGCTTCAATGTCCTCGTCAACGAGCATTATCGTGCCGTCGGGCAGGATATAGCTGCCGTTTGCCGAAACTTTAGTTATTGACAAAATGACGTTTCCGAAATCGCTGTCTTTTCTTTTCGTATATCCAC
>JAFVRQ010000004.1 GCA_017504245.1 Clostridia bacterium
ATATTGAAAAGCTGATGTGTCGTGAGTGATACATCAGCTTTGTGTTTTATTATGAGTTGTTGAAGCGTTTAGAACGCTTCCGCTAAAACATTAAGCAATCGGTAAAGTGATAGTAAATATCAATTTGTGGTCTTTGTATTCGTAAGCAAGCGTGCCGTTCATAGCTTCAATGTGGCTCTTGCAGATATACAAACCAAGTCCTATATTTTCTTCACCATCATTACCGGAATAGTACGGACGGAATACGTCTTTGTTGCCAAAGCCCTTGCCGTTGTCCGTAACCGTAATAACACACTTATCGAATTTGCGGTATGCACGAAGCCATATTTTACTGCAATCTGCGTGCTCGATAGCATTCAGAACGAGATTTTGAAGAACGGATTTCAAAGCGTCGGGCTTGGCAAAAGCAACGGAATGTTTTGCTGAAATTTCCATTACGATACCGTTTGCCTCCGCGTCGGGTGAAAGCTCCGTGTAAACAGTATTCAAAATTTCGTCCACCGCTACGGTTACAGGTGTTTCCGCAACGTATTTCCGCTTTGCATAATCGGAAACGGTTGAAAGATTTTCGTGTAAATCCGTAACCTTTGCTTCGATAATATCAATGGTTTTGAGTTGTTCCTCACTTTCTTCTCTCTGTCTTAATATAGCAAGATAGGTACGAGCAGAGGAAAGCGGCTTTTTCATATCGTGAGAAACAAACTGTAATATTCTTTCGCGTTCGTCAATAATGGCGCGCATATTTCTTGTTTGCAATTCAACCTCTGCCGCAAGATTGGCAGTAAGTTGACGGTTGCGGCTTTCAGATAATATAAATTCTCGGAAACCGATCACAAGAATAACGCCGAGCATCATTAAGGACAGCCACATAAAAGGACTGTAAAGTACATTCGTACTTTCGTAAAACGAGAACATTGCATAACCTGCGAGGACAACGGATAAAGCGTTGTTGATACACAAATCAAAACGTTTTCCACGAAGAATTTCCATAACGGAAAAGCTAATAATGACAAGACTTGTCATTACACCGATAATTTGATATGCAAGCGTTATCGCTTCTGCGTTTGCAATATTCACAAGCGGTACGGAGAAAGCAAGTCCCGTATAAGCAATTGACAAAACAGCGGTGATATACTTTACGGGAATTTTTGCAAAGAATTTAGGCAAGGTAAAACTTGCACCAAGCAGGAATATACCGACAGCCGCAGAGCGAACGGCGAACCATAAATACGGAGAGGTGGTTGCTTCGACAAGCGACATTGAGGCATACACAAAGGTCATAATACCTACGGCAAAAACAAGTTGAGGAACAAAAGCGGTTGCGCGCTTCAAAATACAAACGAATACGAAAATAAAGAAGGTAATAAGAGCCAAAAGACCTGTAATCAATTTGAAATTGTTACCGCTGCCCACAATAGAGCGCACGTCTTCATCAAGACCGATAATAGGCGTACCGACAAATCCGACCTGTTTTCCTTCCTCTGCTTCATAGTGAATGGTAACGATACAGCCGTTTTGAATTGGGTTTTCACTCCAAGCTCTGTTTGATACAATCAACGGAATATCAAGAAAAATGCCTTCCGTTCCGTCTGCGTGTACTACCGTTTCATCATAAGCAAGCTCTTGATCCGTCGTTGCATATTTCACGGAATCAAAGCCCGTCAGCGTTCCCATAGAAGCCTCGTGCTGCACACGAACGAATACGTTGCAGGCTGAAAGCATTGGCGGCAGATACATCGTAAGGTGCAACCGTTCGTCATCACCTATGTACTCGGCATAGGGGGCAAGATCTTCTTCCCACGTTCCGTTTGCGGGATTGATACCCTCAATGTTGGTAATTACGTACCGAAGCGTACCCTTTGAAGCAAGAGCTTCGCCGTTATGCTCATTACTGATAGCGTTTGACGATATTTCCGCATATTCGTTAGGATAGTAATTGTATGCTGTAAGCCTTTTAACCTCAAAAAGATCGGTCACTTTAACCGTGGTTGCCGTATGTGTTTCTGTAATGGCAACTTTATTTTCTCTGTCGTAACCGACCTGTATTTCATAGGTGGTATCGTGCGAGGGGGCTATATCTATGCTCCTTTCTTCTGCCATCGGCAAAAGGACGGATATCAAAGTTCCCACTATAAGTACGATTGCAAAAATTACAAGTGATAAAGATTTTTTCTTCACGGCTTTTCCTCCCCTGTAAAACAATATCCTTTTCCAAATTCGGTATATATCATTTTCACGTTTCCGCAGGCGTCTGTCAGCTTGATGCGGAGCGTGGATATATGCCTTTTAATCGTCGTTGTGTTAAGACTTTTCATTTTCCAAACGTTTTCGTAAATTTCGCTTGGCAAAAAGTATTGCCCTGCGTGTGTGATCAGGAATAACAAAATATTAAATTCGGACGAGGTGAGGGAAATTGTTTTGTCTTGAAAGGTACAGGTGCGTTTAACGGCATTTACAGTCAAACCGTTTATGGTAATAATTGCTTTTTGAATTGGAAGCAGTCGTAAGGAAAGACGCATTTCAAGCAGCTTTGGCGAACACGGCTTCACCACGTAATCAAGAGCCCCTTGTGTAAATCCTTCCATCATAGATTCTTCCGAGCCGATATCAGATAAAATAACAACGGGCGGCAAGTTATCCACAGAATTAAACAAGCTCATTCCGTTGCCGTCGGGTAATATTAGGTCAAGAATAATACCGTCATAGGTATTGTTTTTCGCAAGCTCTATCCCTTCGGAAAGCGTCGTTGCGGTACAGACTTGGTTTTTTATGCTAAAATACGTGCTTAATTCGTTTAGCTCTGCGATATTATCCTCAATGATAAGAAGTTTTCTGTATTCAACAGCCATCTTGCACCTCTTTTCCTCAAAATTCGCTATCTTTCTCAATTATTATATCATAATTTAATGAATAATTCAACAGCTTTCAATTGGTTACGATTGGTTACGATTGCGTTTGAGAGGATATTTTTCAAAATAAATGTGATATAATTGAGGTGCAATTCTTAAAAGCAATCAAAATTTGAAAAAAAGCAGGAGGAATATCCTATGGAAACAAAACACGTATTCACAATGATCGCATTGTTGCTTTTGCTTGGTGTATGTATTGTATTCGGCTTGGGGGGCCGTGGTATGATCCAAGAAGAAGTCGATACTACCGTAACCAACGCAATCGCGCCCGTTTCCGAGCAAATAACGGCAATTAACGGCTCTATTGACGAGTTGAAAGCCGCCGATACGGAACTGAACGGCTACATAGACGCACTTGAAACGGCAGTTGCAAAGTGTGAGAGCGACCTTGCGGCTACAAATGCCAAAATCACACAGCTTGAAGAAAACCTTGACGGTGCGGAATATGCAACGTTAACGCAGCTTACCGAAACCAAGACCGCACTTGAAGGTCAGATTGCTACCGCGAATACGGCAATCGACACCTTAAAGGCTGCCGATACCACTCAAAATAGCAAAATCTCTGCTCTTGAAACGGCAAAGGCAAGTCTTGAAAGTGAGATTACGGCTATAAAAACTCGTTTGGACATAGTTGAAGG
>JAFVRQ010000046.1 GCA_017504245.1 Clostridia bacterium
GACGTTATTATTTGCGATAGAGACACTTGTATTGCCTGTGCGGGAGTTTCTAAGAGGGAATATCTTGAAAAAACGCTTTCGCTCGAATTTGAGCGCTTGATGGACGGCAGAAGCATTTACGTTCACCGCGAGGGTGACGAAAAAATGATGCCCATAAATGAGAATTTGGCTCATTACGTAAGCTGCGCGATGCCCATAGTGAGCAGCGGCGACGTTATCGGTATCGTGGCATCGCTCAAAACGGTTGACGGCTACGGCAAGAATAATCTTTCTGCCGACGTAGAAAACCGTCTCGTTTCTACAGCCGCAGGATTTCTTGGCAGACAACTTGAAGAATAATAAAAAGCGAACCTTTGCTGGTTCGCATTTTTATTATTCTTTACTGTATTTTTGCGCGTTTTTAACCTTTTTAACGATATTCTTATAAAGCTTATTATAAAGGAAAAGGGAATACTGCTCGTCATCAAGCGTATCAAGATAGCGGAAAATTTTGTTCATCGACTCGTTGATCGTGTCGGGTGTAGTATCCTTTTCAAACTCTATAAGAAATACGTGCGATGAAAACGACTCATTGATTACCTTTTTCAGAAGATAAATTGATTTGATGCTTCCCGAAACCGACGAAATGAAATCAATATGCGCTTTGAGAACATCTTCTCTCATATCGTCCTCAACCACCTTATCGGATTGAGTTAAAACGTTCGCCTTTTCGTCCTCGTCGATCATTTTTTGAGTCATGGAAACGGCTTTCTCGCGGTATTTGTCAAGCTCGTCCTGCATACCGTTTCGGCAAGCAAATTCGCCGATTTGGTTAATACTTATCTCAAGCAAATTGGAGTTAAGCTCGATTGCTTCATAAAGCAGGTCAATGCCCGCAGGGTCATCTCGAAGGAGGAGCATACTGCCCTTGAAATGCTTGGGATATGCCGTTGCGTATTTGTTTTCTTCCTCTGCAATTATTTTGTCGCAAAGGGCTTCTGCCTCGTCAAAGCGCAAAAGACCTGCAAGCGCGTCGATAACGGGAATAAGCTCTGCTGATGAGTAGTTATCCTTATTATTTTCCCAACCGTTTATGATAGAAAGGGGCTTTAAATAGTTTTCCTTGCGAAGCTCCTCATAATTTGCAGAAAGATGCTTTACTATGTCAGCGTCAACGTATTGCAGGATGGCAGCCCTTTCCTTATCAAGTCCGTCACCGTTAACGTTTAACGTCCAAGCAACCTCGTCCGCCTTTACCCCAATCGCATCTCTGCGCAAGCGGTATATTGGATGGGTTGCGTTTCTCGGTTGAATTTCTTTTTCATAGGACGAAAGCCACTTTTCTCCGTTATCCTTTACCGAATTGACGAATGCCTCAAAATTAAGCGTAGCAACGTTTTGAGTGACCGTATCGGACTCAAACATAGGTTTTGATTGGTATTTAAACAAAACCTTATCGTAGGAATCATAGAAATTGCACTTTGCTAACGCAGATATAAATGCTTTGGGGTTTCCGTTTTTAATAGTAACGGAGTCAGCCATACCTTCAATATATTCCGATGCCAAAAGTGTGTAATAAAGAAATTCCTCACCGTATTTCATCATAGGCAGGGAAATGATAATATCCGTTATTGTTGAGCCGTCCGTTTCGTGCTCAATAAAGCGATTAAAAAATCCGTACGTGCTTTTTGGGGTGTATTCCTTTGAATGATGCGCGAATTCGTGAAGAAGCACATTGAAAAGCTCCTCGCGAGATAGGGAATTAACCATAATCGCGCCGAGTAGTAGCATATATGTGTCGCCTTCTTTAGCAATCCCCGCGTTAAAGGAATTGTCGCTGGCTATGTAAATTCTACCATCCACGCCTGCTTTTGCCATAGCTTCTTCCGCTATGGAATAAAGCTCCGCGTAGTCTTTTCGGGATAAGAATTCCTCGGGCTTAAATTTCTCCTTATCGGTTATCACCCCGATTAATCTGATATAAACGCCGCCCGTCATAAAAATTAGGTACAATAAATATCTTGTGCTCAATAAAGAAGCACCGAGCAAAAAAGCGGTAATATGCATAAATATGGTAATAAACACCACGTAAAGCTTGCAAAACGTTGACGTTTTACGCAGACGCGCGGTTGCAAGTTCAAAGTTTTCCTTGATATTTTCCTTGCGCCTTAGCATCATTTCGTTGACCTCGGCAACCTTCATTTTTTGCATTTTTTTAGTCCAAACGATACGGTAAATGATATTGATAGCGAGTATAACGAACGTTAACGCGGTACAAATATTAGCAAGGATGTCGAAAAGCTCTGCGTTAGTTTCGTTTTTTATTACCGAACCTAATACGAAGGATATGGCTATTGTCAAAGCACCGAGCACCATAGCAACAATGCTGAATATTACGTTTTTAAGTTTGCTTTTGTTTCCCATAGATACACTCCTTTTTGCTTTTTTGCTTTACGGTTTAAGTATATCATAATTTATTTATATTATCAATAGAAAAAAGAAAAATGCTTATGCCGAATTATCGACATAAGCATTAATTAATATATTAATTTACCTCAACGGTTCCGTCTTCCTTAACTGTGAGTGACATTCCGTCCTTAACGTAGTTGAGGAATTCCTCGCCGAGAGAGTCAACAACAACCATCTTCGCCTTTTCGTCATTGAGCCAAACGTCTGCAATTACAACGCCTGCGCCTGCAAGAGAGTCGATGGGCATTGAGAAGAGCATTGCCGCGGGCTGACGTCCCATAGCGCACGCGCAATAGAGAACGAGGCCACCCGTTGTTGAACCGATTGTTTGAGGAAGGCAAAGCGCCTTGCCAGCCATCTGCTTATTATAGAGGTCGGGGTTATTCTGGTCGCCGCAGGTTGCCTTTTTATCGCCAAACTGAAGCGCGCCCTGGAATGAAGCAAGAGTGTTAAGTCCTGCGTGAGAAACAACTGCCTCTGCAGTTACGTTGCCGGGAGCAACAATTCTACCTTTGAAAACCTTCATCTTACTTTACCCCCTTCGTGATTTTTTCGAGAATTTCCTCGTCGGTGTAATAACGAGCCGTTGTATATGTACGAAGCTTATTAGACGACGTGATTACGGGCATCGACTTGGAAAGAGGATTGTTCATATACATAAGAGGGCATATATAAGAGAGAATAACGCCCGTGGCTTTAAGACGAGCCGCGTATTCGGTCTTATTAAATTCCTCGATAACTGCGGGAGCAGATGTAAATACCGTGGGAATTACAACCTTCTTATTTCCAGCCGCCTCAAGAGAATCCTCAAGACGAACCGTCCAAGATTTAAGCTGCTCCAAGCTCATATGAGGACAACCCATAAAGCAGAGCTTCGGCTTTGCGTCCTTGTTCTTCCAAATTACAGGATAGGAATCGTAAATTCTCTGAAGCTCGGCATCGTCGATAACGTATGTCTTTGCGCCTTCAGCAATCAAGCTTTCTCCAAGCTCCTTTGCTTCGGGAGTGAGGTTATCAACGTGGTAAAGACCAACCGCGCCGTTTGAAGCTGTAGCCGCGCCGAAGTCCTTAAGATATGAGCAAGCCGCATCGTTAAGCTCGTCACCGAGCCAAGCATCAAGTCCCTTAATGTAGGGAACGTCCTCCATAACCTTCATACCGATAGCAGAGCCGAGAAGCTGTGCCTCGGGTTTTTTTGTTGTTTTGATTTCAACAACCCAAGTTGCCTTTCTGCCCTCGTCAGTCAAAAGACCGAAATAGGGAACATAGCCAACTATTGAGCCCATAATATCGATAATACCGGAGTTTCTGTTACATCTTGCGCCAAGAACGGAGTTTGCGTAAACAACCGCGCTTGATTCTGCCCAAGAGAGAACCTCACCCTTTTGGGGCTTATTGGCAACCTGGTCAAGATAGCACGCGCAGGTGAACGCATTCTTATCCATAAGACCGAGTGTTTGAAGCTGACCCTCATAGAAATCCTGCTTTGAGTACATAGCAACGTTGAAAACTATCTTTTGCAAGAGATTTTGAGGAACGTTAGGGTCAAGAGGACGGGGGTCTGCAGAGAATTTCTGTTCGGATACAACACCCGCATCAATAAGCTGCTGCATAAGATCGAAAACGGGAGTCATCATCTTAAGACCGAAGCTTGTAACGAGGTGATTATATTTACTTGTTACGGGAACGAGCTTTTCAGCTCCGAAGAGCTCACCGTAACGAACTACTGTTTCCATAACTTTGGCAAGGGTTTCACCCTTTTCGCCGTTAAGTATGGCCTGTTGTTCATTAGTTAAAACCATATTTGAAAATTCCTTTCAGTATAATAATAGAAGATTTTCGAGCCAAGCGAGAAAATCAACCTAAACGTCTCGCAAAGCGAATATCACTTGCGAAGCAAATATCACTGCAATGAAGATTTTTAAATCTTCATTGCAACATCCCACGCGCCCCAAATAACTGTTCTGAGGTTACCAACTTCCTTTGCGTCGCCGATAACGTGAACCTTCTTTTTCGCAATGGGGGCGGGAGTATAGCCAACGGAGAAGATTACGCTATCATAGGGAATAGTTTCATATTCGCCGTTCTTGTGCTTAACGATAACGCCGTGCTCGGCAATCTGGTAAACGCCTGTTTCAAGATGTACGGGAACCTTGTTCGTCTTAAAGAAGTCACGAAGGTAGCTTGTATTTGCAAGACAAATACCCTTCGTTACGATAAGGTCGTCCATCATTTCAACGATAACGGGCTTCTTACCCTTGAGATAGAGGTCGTAAGCGATTTCACAGCCCGTAAGACCGCCGCCGATGATAACTACCTTGTCGCCAACTGCCTTCTTGCCGAGGAGGTAATCAACCGCGTCAATAGCAATGTGGTGACCGTTGATGCTGCTCAGACGTTTTGCCTTAGCACCCGTAGCAACGATAACCTCGTCCGCCTTGAGTGATTTAACGTTCTTAATCTCTGTGTTGAGATGGATTTCAATGTTGGGATATTTTCTTATCTCTCTGTTATACCAAGCGATAAGCGCACGGTCCTTTTCCTTGAAGGAGGGAGCAGCTGCCGCGATGAACACACCGCCGAGCTTATCTGTCTTTTCATAGAGAGTAACCTCGTGTCCGCGCTTAGCGAGAACGATAGCGGCTTCCATACCACCGATACCGCCGCCGATAACGGCAACCTTCTTTGCCTTCTTTGCGGGCTTGAGCTTATATTTCTTTGACTGCATCGTTTCGGGGTTAAGAGCGCAACGTGCAAGACCCATAGTATCGGAAAGGTCCTGAGTATTTGCGTGTCCCTTTGAGGACGAGAAGTTAAAGCATCCGCTGTGACAGCAGATACAAGGTTTGATTTCCTCAACTCTGTCGTCGATGAGCTTTGTGATCCATTCGGGGTCAACGAGGAACTGACGAGCGATACCAACGCCATCAATTCTGCCTTCCTCAACCGCCTTAGCGCCAACCTCTGGGTCCATCCTACCTGCACAAACTACAGGAATGTCAACGAACTGCTTAATGTGAGCAACGTCCTCAAGGTTGCAGTTTTCGGGCATATACATCGGGGGATGAGCCCAATACCAGGAGTCGTATGTGCCGTTATCGGCGTTGAGCATATCGTAGCCGGCATCCTGAAGATACTTAGCCGCTTTTTCGCTCTCTTCCATATTCCTGCCTATTTCAACGTAATCCTCACCGGGCATTGCGCCGTAGCAGAAGTCCTTCATCTTGGACTCAACGGAGTAACGGAGAGAAACGGGGAAGTCTGCGCCGCATTCTTCCTTAATCGCCTTAACAACCTCAGCCGCGAAGCGATAGCGGTTTTCAAAGCTGCCGCCGTATTCGTCGGTACGCTTGTTGAAGTATTCGATAGCAAACTGGTCAAGAAGGTATCCCTCGTGAACTGCGTGAACCTCAACACCGTCAACACCTGCATCCATACAGAGCTTAGCGGTTTTAGCAAATGCCTCGATAATTTCGTGGATTTGCTTAACGGTCATCTCGGGGCAGGTAATATCGTGAGCCCAACGGGATGGCTGTGGAGAGGGAGAAGCAAGCTCGTGCTTTGTGTCAATAACGGGCTTAACCAAAACCCTCGTTACGGGGTTCTTGTGAATGGAAGCGATAAGCTCGGTGATAGCCCAGGAGCGACCCATACCTGCGGTGAGCTGAATGAAAAGCTTTGCGCCTGTTTTATGGATCTCATCCATAAATTCCTTAAGCTCCTCAAACATTTTGGGATTTTGCCAGAGCCATTTGCCCCAGAAGGTGTCGCGAAGAGGCGCGATACCGGGAATGATAAGACCAACGTTATTGTTGGCGCGCTCTAAGAAGAGCTTTGCTGCTTCCTTATCGAAGTGGCAACCCGTGAGCTCAAACCAACCGAAAAGGGAAGTACCGCCCATAGGGCACATTACGATACGGTTTTTGATTTCAACGTTACCTATTTTCCAAGGAGTAAACAGCGCTTCGTATTTAGGATTGAGATTTTCCATAATCAGAATTCCTTTCTTGAATATAATATTACATTATATTTTAACATACATATCAAACTATGTCAATAAATTATCAAAAAAAATGGCGAAAAAATGGCAAAAAACTAAAATTTGTATATTTTCACCAAAAATGAATATTAATGCATAGTATTTGAATAAGTTTTCATAATTACTTAAAAAATATGCAAAAAATGTGAATAAACTTCCAAAAAACTATTGACAAATGATTTTTAAGGTGCTATAATACCAACTGTTGAAATTTTATATAATAGGAGTATGAAAATGAATAGAGCACTTAGAAAGATCACTGTAATTATCCTTTTGCTTATGGTGATTTCGTCTTTCGTGTCTTGTAGTGCAGATAATTCAATCACTCAATCGCAAATCAAGATAATAGATGTGAAGCTTACTGATGAGCAATATGCCTTCGTTTGTAAAAAAGGGAATACGTCGCTTGTTGAAGGTATGAATACTTTTATGAGTGAAATCAAATCCAATGGTACTTTTGATAAACTCGTTTCCAAGTATTTTGAGGGTGAGGGCGAAAAGATTGGTTATCCCGTTACTACTACGGACGTGACAAACACTCAGGATAACTTTGTTGTTGTTACTAATTGCCCCTTTGAGCCATTTGAATATATGGATACTGATGGTAAGATATACGGACTTGATATCGAGATAGCAGCAGCATACGCTGAAAAGATGGGACTTGAGCTCGTTATTAAAAATATTGGATTTGACGAGATATTCGTTCAGGTCGAGGCGGGATATGCCGACATCGGTATGGCAGGAATTACTGCAAGTGCTGATAGATCAGAAATCTATGATTTTACAATGCCTTATTATGAAGCATCTCAAAAATTGATTGTTTCATCACAAAACACAGATTTTGATAAATGCACTACTGTAGATGAGGTTGAAAGTATTCTCGCTTCACTTGAAAATAAAGCGCTTGGTTATCAAAATGCAACCACGGGTTCACTATATATTAATGGTGACGAGGATTGGGGATTTGCGGGATTTGCGAATATTAACGGAAAATCTTATTCCAATGCACAGGTGGCTATCAGCGATCTTATAAACGGAAATTTGTATGCTGTAATTCTTGACGAAGCACCTGCGAAAATGATCATAAATACCTTGAATGTCAAGAAAAATTCAACTTGGGGAGCGAAATTTGAAAACTTTTTTTCAACGCTTTCAAATGAGCATTACAGAAATGTCTTTCTATTGGGACTTTTTAATACGGTTAAAGTTGCTATTGTAGGTCTTATTATCGGTATTCTTATCGGTACTGTGATCGCAATTGTTAAGGTTACTCCAAAATATAAGTTGATTTATAAAGTTCTTGATAAAATCTGCTCCTTCTATACACTTATCTTCCGCGGAACGCCGATAGTTGCTCAGCTTCTTATCGCGTATTACGTTATTATGCCATCCATTGGAATTAGAATGAACGCATTAACCGTCGGTATGATAGTTTTCGGAATGAACAGCGGCGCGTACGTTTCCGAAATTATGCGCGGCGGTCTTAATTCGGTTGACAGGGGTCAGCTTGAGGCAGGTCGCGCGCTCGGTATGACGTATTCCTCCACAATGCTTAAAATCGTTGTTCCGCAGGCAATCAAAAACATCCTTCCCACACTTGGAAACGAGTTTATAAGCTTGATAAAGGAAACGTCCGTTCTCAGCTTTATTGCGGTTTACGACCTCTATAAAGCGCTGCTTGACGTCGGTATGGTGAAATATGATAGTATGGTTCCATATATTATGATGGGACTTATCTATATCGTGCTCGTGCTCATTATCACGGGCGGCATAAAATTACTTGAAAGGAGATTTGCAAAAAGTGATAGAAATTAAGAATTTAGTTAAAAAATTCGACGGTAAGAACGTCCTTGACGGCATTACCACGACTATTCACGAGGGCGAGCAGGTGGCAATCATCGGTCCCTCGGGCTCGGGCAAATCGACCTTTATCCGCTGCATAAACTGTCTTGAGGATGCGGACGGCGGAGAAATTATGTTTGAGGGCGAGAACATCGCGGATTTCAAGGTGGACATAAATGTTCACCGTCAGAATATGGGAATGGTTTTCCAAAATTTCAATCTTTTCAATAATAAAACGGTGCTTGAAAACATCACCCTCGCGCCTATCCGGATACACGGCAAGAAAATGAAAAAAGAGGGAATGAGTAAGAAGGAAATTACTGCTTATTTTAATGAAAAGGCGATGTCGCTTCTTAAAAGAATCGGGCTTGAGGACAAGGCGAACGCATATCCCTCAACGCTTTCAGGCGGACAAAAGCAGAGAATTGCGATAATTCGCGCGCTTGCGATGGAGCCAAAGGTTATTCTTTTCGACGAGCCCACCTCTGCACTCGATCCCGAAATGGTTGGCGAGGTGCTCGACCTTATGCGCGAGCTTGCAAAGGAAAAGCTCACGATGGTTATAGTAACTCACGAAATGGGCTTTGCCCGTGAGGTTGCAACGAGGGTCCTCTTTATGAATGAGGGAAATATCGCCGCGGACGGCACACCCGACGAGATTTTTAATAATCCCACCCACCCAAGACTCAAAGAGTTTTTGTCCAAAATTCTTTAAATAAATTCCAAAATTAATTAATGTTTTAAGAAAAACCACTCGTTAAAAACGAGTGGTTTTTTGAAGTTACAAAGTAAAGATTTTCGCTTTTTTGAAAAAAAGCTCGCAAAAAACTTTTAATCGCTTGGTGCGTGCAGAGTCGACGTAAATTTTCGATAATTCGCAAACGAATTATCGGTTCAGTTGCTAAAATCCTTTAACGAAAATACATTTTCGACAAGGATTTCATCAACTGAACTACGAAAACCACTATTTACATAGTGTTTTTCTAAAATTTACTTTGTTAAACTATAGCCGTTTCGATAGCAAAATGGCTTCGCTTGGGGTAGCAAATCACCGATTTTCGAGTTGCCTGTCCACAGCGAGAAAATCGTTTTGTGTCAACTTGTTGACACGATTTGCGCGGCTTGAATTAATACCAAATGTTTAAAAAGTTTTTGGTGCCAGGGGTTCCCCGAAGCGACATTTATGAGCTTTGGGGGTTCACGGGTCTTTTTCAAAAAGAACGAAAAAATCCTTATTTAAACTAATTCCAACTAATTCCAAAAACGCACCGCGAAAGCGATGCGTTTTCTGATAATTTTAGAACAATTCTATAAGCTCCTTGGTGCTCTTGGTGAAGTTTCTGATACCGTTATCGGTGATAGCCGCCATATCTTCGATGCGGCATCCGTATTTTTCGGGAATGTAGATGCCGGGCTCAAACGTTACCACGTTACCCGTAACGAGCTTTGCGCCCGTGTCCATACCGGGAGCAAGACGGGGGCTTTCGTGAATGAACATACCAACGCCGTGGCCGAGCGAATGACCGAATCTGCCCTCGAAGCCCGCACCGTTGATAATATCACGCGCGATTTCGTCAAGACGGTAGCAGCCGCGCTCACCGTTAGCCGCCGCTTCAAGCGCCTTCGTTTGCGCCTCAAGAACGGTGTAATAAACCTTTTTAATGTCCTCGTCCGCCTTGCCGATGACAACAGTTCTTGTCATATCGGAGCAGTAGCCACCGTAAACGCAACCGAAGTCCATTGTCAAAAAGCCCTTTTCAAGCTTTACGTTACGGGGAACACCGTGGGGCATAGAGGAAGCCGTGCCCGACACCGCGATAGTGTCAAAGGACGTTCTTTCGGCGCCGTTTTTGCGCATAAAGAATTCAATTTCGAGCGCGACGTCAATCTCCGTCATATCGGGGCGGAGAACACTAATGATGTGTGAGAAAGCCGCGTCGGTAATTCTTTGCGCCTCTGCCATATTGTTGAGCTCGTCCTCGGTCTTAACCATTCTCATTTCGGTAAGAATAGCCGAAGCACCGCCAACGTAACTAACCGAGCCCTCTGCCGCTTTTTCAAAGCGAGAAAGGTCCTCAAGCGAGAGCGCGCTCTCCTCAACGAGAATGCTTTTCACTCCGTTTTCAAGAGCCAAGGAGGGAACTGCCTTCAGATGTCCCTTGGGAGTAAGAATTTCAAAATCCTCACGGTTAACCTGAGCATTCGCCGCCTCAATGTATCTGAAGTCGGTCAAAATGAAGGCCTTGTCCTGAAGCACGAGAACGTAGCCGTCATCGTAATTGAACGTCGTGATATAACGCTGATTGAGAGTTGATGAAAGCAAAATACTCTCAACGTTTCTCTCTTTCATTATTTTTTGTAATCTTTTAAGCTGTGTCATTTGTTTCTCCTTGTGTTATGTTAATAATTTTCAAATTTTGATTTATCGAGTAGTTACAAAAATGAAAATGTTGTTCTTTTTTGAAAAAAAGAACCAAAAAACTTTTAATCAGCTTCGCGGCAAGATTTCGCGCAAATTGTGTCAACGAGTTGACACTGGTGATTTTTCTCCCTTGTCGAAAAATCTAATTTGCTACTACAATGCGTAGCCATATAGTTACCAAAATGCCTATATTCAGTGGCAGCAAATCATAGATTTTGCGAACGTGTGAGCGAAATCGTTATGTGATGTTTGATTAAGATCAAACATCACGATTTGCGCGAAATTTTGCCGCGAAGCTCTACAAAAAGTTTTGCGGAGCTTTTTCAAAAGCGACCCCATTTTGTTTTTAACTAACTTCTCCTCGACAAATCCCAATTTATCTTTTATTCTTCCTAAAATACCTCTTCAAAACGGGCTTTTCGAGTGCGCGCTTGAATTTAAAGAAGAGGTTTTTCTTATCCTTAATGGGCGGAACGAGGATAGCTCGAATACCGTTAAACTTACCCGCGCAGACGTCGGTAAAGATTTGGTCGCCCAAAAACGCGGCATTTTCCTTGCTCACACCAAGTGTGGAGAGCGCGCGATTAATTGTCTTTTTTGCGAATGGCTTACCCGCTTTTGCAAACGCGGGCGCGCCTATTTTTTTGTTGAAGAGGTTAATTCTTTTGTCGCTTGAATTGTTTGAGATAAAGGCAAAGCGGATTCCGTTTTTTGATAGGTCAGAGAGGTACGCAAGAATTTTTTCGTCGGGCTCGCTCATCTCATATGGAGCGAGAGTGTTGTCAAGGTCAAGAAGCAAGGCGCTTATATTGTTCGCCTTCAAGAACTCAACCGTTACCTCGTCAAATTTTTCAAAATAGAAATCAGGATAAAAAAAATCAAGCATAGAAAATAACCTTTCAAACAACGTTATTATTATAATATCAAATTCGGGTGTATTTTTCAATCCTTTTTGAAGAAAAATTTAAAAAAATTCCAAAAAAAGTGCAAAAAACTCTTGACATTGAGAGCATTTTGTGTTAATATAATGGAGCGTTATTTAATAAATGTTTATGCGAGTGTAGTTCAATGGTAGAATTCCAGCCTTCCAAGCTGGTCGCGTGGGTTCGATTCCCATCACTCGCTCCATTTTGTGCCTTTAGCTCAGTTGGATAGAGCAACTGCCTTCTAAGCAGTAGGTCGGGGGTTCGAATCCCTCAAGGCACGCCACACCGAGTTTTGGTCCGCTCGGTACACGGTGGGTGTAGCTAAGTTGGTCATAGCGCCAGGTTGTGGCCCTGGAGGCCGTGGGTTCGAATCCCATCACTCACCCCATAAAAGCCATCTGCAAAAGCAGGTGGCTTTTTTAATAAACTTGGGAGGGAAATATGTATAATTTTGAATATTTGGATAAAAGTAAGAAGCACGATATTCTCCCCCTTTTGTTTGATATAATCTATGAAAACCTCAAGGAAATTGCTCCGAGTGACCTTTCCTATGATGAGGAAAAGGCAGAATTTATAAATGAAGTCGGTATAGCACTTGAAAAAGAGCCGCGCAAGATGATTTTGTGCTACTGCAAGGGTGAGCTTGCGGGCTTTTTGATGTACTACACGCGCGAAAATCTGCTTATGGTTGAGGAAGTTCAGATTATCGGGAAGCATCAAAAAACAATGGCATTTTATCGACTTTGCTCCTTTTTATTGTCGAATCTGCCCGAAAATATTGAAACAATCGAAGCGTTTGCAGATATAAGAAACGTGCCTTCAATAAGATTGCAAAAAAGTCTTGGTATGAGAAAGACCGAAAGCCACGATTTGCAGCTCTATCATTTTGTGGGCGACGCGAAAAAAATACGCAAACGATTTGAAAGAGGATAATTATGATTAAGAAAAATATAAGAATTAAATTGACCTCGCTTCGTGAGGCGAGCAACGATCATTTCTTTGATAGCTTGCTTGAGGATGACGTTGATATGTTTGAGGAGCACGAGCTTCACATTGAGGACGAGGAGCCCGAGGGCCCTATAGAAATGTATTCCGAGGGTGAGCTTTATATTACCGACGAGCGCGTTATAATCGCCTATGATGAAAGCGAGCTCACGGGAATGGAGGGCTCGCACACGCAGGTGCGCTTTGAGAGAGCGCAGGATGGACTCGTTACAATGATGCGAAGCGGTAGTGTTAACACAATCCTCGTTTTCGAGGAGGGAAAAAGACATATCTGCGCATATCAAACCCAATATATGCCCTTTGAAATTTGCGTTTTCACGAAGAGTGTGAAGAACACCTTGCTCGAGGACGGAAAAATTGAGCTTGATTACATCGTCGAAATTCGCGGCGCGCAAGCGGAAAGAACGCAGTTCAAGATTGAAGTTTTTGAGCAACCCGACTTGATTTGAAATTGAATATTGAAAAATAAAGCACCGTTTTGCGGTGCTTTTTTGATATATAAATCAAAATTTGAAAATAAACAAAAACCGCCGCGCAGGGAATAACCGCAAAAAAATCGAAGGGGAGGGGTTCTCCCTCCCGCGTTTTATTAACAAAACCCCCGCACCGCGCAGGGAAGAATAGAAAAACCCCTCAAGCATCGCTTGAGGGGGATGATGTAATTCTATTTTAAATAGTTATTATGAACCGCTTTATTCTGCTGTAACTTTTCCACAAATAGTACATGTTGCACCTGCTGCATGTGAATCTGTACAAGCTTCGCCATCAAGGATTTTTACATCTGTATCAGCATCATACATAAGATTATTATCAGTAATTACAAATGTAATACCAGTGGGAATATCACCAGAAATATCCATTTCAGTTTTATCTGCGGGATATGTTGAGGCAAAAATTAAACCAGTTGAAGTTCTTATGGCATAACATGTAGAGTTTATTTTAACATAGTCAACATCAGGATTCATAAAAGCATAGTTGATAGCATCTTTAACCTGATCAACTTCTGTGCTAATCTTCGCATCATTAGCCTTTTTAATAAACGCAGTATAACCAACAACTGCAACAGATGCAAGGATAGCAAGAATTGCGATAACTACGAGCAATTCAACGAGTGTAAAACCTTTTTTAGTGTTCTTTTTCATTTTTTTCTCTCCTTTTAATATGAAAAAATAAAATTTGTTTAAAAAGTATGATTTAATTAAACCACACCATTCGCGTATATTATAGCACAGCAAAAATGGTTTGTCAAGGAAAAATGAAAAATTTTATCAAAATATTGCTAAATTCATCACTTTTTGTCTAAAAAACAAACATTTTGTATCAAATTTTTAAAATTTTATCGCAAATTGTGATTTATCTCTGCCTTCCCCAGCGGGGAAGGGGGACCGCTTGCGGTGGATGAGGAGAATACGATTTAGTTAGACTAACGGCTTTCTCGAAAAACTAAAACCTTGATTTTTCAAGTAATTTCTTTGTGTTAACAAACGATGTTAAGCGGAGAAAGACGATTATTTCTTCAAACTTTGCTCTCCTCGTCCACCATAAATGGTCCCCCAACTCCTAAGGAGAAGGCACCGAC
>JAFVRQ010000002.1 GCA_017504245.1 Clostridia bacterium
CCCACTCGCGTCGCATAGTCGTCTTTCTTCGCAAATAATTTGCTCGAAACACTCCTTGCTTTTGCTCCTTCACTTCTCAAAAACATCACACCGTGATGTTTTTGCTCGTTCACCCAAAGCACGCGCGCTACCAGCTGCGCCTTCGGTCGAAAATATAGTCGTCTGAGATGCTTTGGCATCTCACACTCGTTATTTTCTCCCTTGTCATGTTCCCTTTATCGTCCACCGGACGCGGTCACACTCCAAGCATCTCGTTATTAAATTATATTATTTTTATGTGCTTTGTCCGCCCACTCGCGTCGCAAAATGAACGTTTTCATTTTCGACCTTTCAATTATACCAAACAAATTCAGTTTTGTCAATATTTTATCGAAAATATATTTGGTTTTTAATTTTGCCAAATTCCCAAAGAAAATTTCACAATATAATTTACTATAAACATCAACCGTTTGTTAATTTTTTGTCAAAAATTCCGTTTAAAATCTTGACAACTCCACCTAAATATGCTATAATAAATATGTTAATAATACAAGGGAACCAGCTGACTGAAGAGGACGTCCGGGTTCCCTTGTTTTTTTGTCTTTAGAAAAGGAGAAAATATGATTATTACTGTTTTTTTATTCGTTGTTGGCTTGATTTTATTAGTAAAGGGTGGGGATTGGTTCGTTGACGGCTCGGTGGCGATTGCCAAAAAATTCCGCATTCCGGATATTCTTATCGGTGCGACCATAGTTTCCATCGGTACGACCTTGCCCGAGGTTATGGTTTCAGCCACGTCGGCCTTGAGCGGTCACGGCGAGATGGCGTACGGCAACGCGCTCGGCTCTATAATCTGCAACGCGGCTCTTATTGCGGCGATTACCGTTGCGATCCGCCCCTCGAAAATCGACCCCAAATCCTTTAAGCTCCCCACCGCCATTTTCTTCGTTGCAGCGGCGGTTTACGTCTTCGTTGCGTATTTCTTTGGTGAATTTTCAAGAGGAATCGGCTTATCACTTTTGGCGATTTTCATTATTTATATGATTTTATCCATTCGCACCGCCATAAAATCCCCCGAAAACGATAAGGATAAAGCAAACGATAGTAACGAAGCCGGTCCCGCGCTCGCCAAAAGTATCGTTTTATTGGTGCTCGGCGCTGCTCTCATAGCCCTTGGCGCAAAGCTTTTGGTTGATAACGGTACCGTCATCGCAGGCGCGCTTGGTGTTCCCGAAGCTGTAATAGCTTTAACCTTCGTTGCAATCGGTACATCCTTGCCTGAGCTTGTAACAGCAATCACCTCCCTCGTTAAGGGACACGGTGCGCTCTCCCTCGGAAACGTTATAGGCGCGAATATTTTGAATTTGGTGCTCGTTAGCGGAGTTGCTTCAGCGGTTTCCCCCTTCCCCGTTCCGAATAACACTCAAATCGCGGGCATAAACTCCTCGCTCCTTATCGATATTCCCGTTATGCTCTTCGTAATGGCTCTTTTGACCATCCCCGCCCTCGTCCGCGGTAAGCTCTCACGTTGGCAAGGTATCACCCTCATCGCTACCTATATCATCTTCTGCGCAACGCAATTTATGATTTGATTGACTTTCAAATTTTGATTTATCGGGGAGTTAAAAAAGTTAGTTTAAATTAGGTTTTTTTCGTTCTTTTTGAAAAAAGAACCAAAAACTTTTTAAACGTTGGGTATTAATTAAATCCGCGCAAATTGTGTCAACGAGTTGACACTAATGATTTTTTCTCGGTGTTGGCAGGCACCTCGAAAAATCCAATTTGCTACTATCCAACGAAGCCATTTCGTTATCAAACGGCTATAGTTTAACAGAGTAAATTTTAGAAAAACACTATGCAAATAGTGGTTTTCGTAGTTTTGAAACTCCAATGCTGACCGTTGTACTTGTACATAAGGGCAGGATTGGAGTTTCAAAACCGATAATTCGTTTGCGAATTATCGAAAAATTACGTCGACTCTGCACACACCAAGCGATAAAAGTTTTTTGGTTACTTTTTTTCAAAAAAGTGACCGCTCGCCGCGTAGGCGATCCTAATTTAAACTAACTTTTTCAACTCCCCGATAAATCACAATTCAGCGACAAAAAGGCGGCTCAAAACTGAGCCGCCTTGATTTTTTATTAAGTTAGTTAGTCAATCTGGTTTTTCTTCTTTACGGAAAGCTTCAAGATAAATCCGTCGAGGAGATACAAAGCGGAGGGGAGAACGAGTGTCACCATAAGTGAGGACACGAGCGCGCCCTTACCGAGAAGCGTACCAACCGTGGAAATTGACGTTTGACTTGCAACGAGTCCAACTATAAATCCGCAGATTGTGAGGATAAGACCCGACGTAAACACGGTAGGAATAGCCGTATTCACAGCAAGGAGAAGCGCATCCTTCTTATCCATCGTTGCGCGCGCATCAACGTAGGTGCTTGACATAAGAATTCCGTAGTCAATGGTTGCGCCCATCAAGATGCAGGTTGCGATGATATAGCTCATAAAGAACATAGGCCCTGTGATAAGCGAGGTCGCCATTGAAATCCAAATTGCGCCCTGAATTACCAAAACGAGAAGGATCGGCAATGAAAGTGACTTGAACACGAGCATTATGATGAGGAAGATGGAGATAATCGTTACTATAGTGATGATCGTGTTATCCTTAGCAAAGGTATTCTGAAGGTCAACCGTTGAAATCATATGACCTGCAATATGCGCCTCGTCACCAAACACCTCTTTAACCGTTACGAGAAGATGGTCAACGAATTTGGTTGATTCCTCGCCCTCGCTTGGAAGGTCAACTGAAAGAAGCATTCTGCCGTGGGTTGAATCCTCATATCCAAGGAACAATCTCTCTGCGCTCTTAACCGCATCAAGTCTGTCACGAACCATTTGTCTATGCTCGTCGGTCATCTTCGCCTTGAGCTGATCGTTTATATCCATCTGAGATGCAACAAACGTGAGAAGCTCGCCCGCAACGATGGGATCTGCGTTATGATCTCCGTCATTAATAGCATATTTAGCGTAGATATTCAACACCATACTTGACGTGATGGTATTTGTTGCATCAAGACTCTTAATCTTGCCCTGAAGCTCCTGAAGACTTGCGCTCATTTCCTCATACAAATATCTATCTTGATTTGAAAGATATTCATCAACCGTTTCAAGATCGAGAAGCTTGAGCTTACTGTCCTCGGATATACGTCCGTTTACAACGGGGTTTATTTGAATTTCGTTATTAACGAAGCCGATAAAGTCACGTCCGAGAAGTTTTTCGTTGGGAACTAAACCATTATCGCAATAGTACATAATATATGCCTGCTGAACCGCCTGATCGGTAGAGTTGATAACGCGGGTTTCACTCGTAAGCGCAATAACTGCCTTATCGAGCAAGGGCAGAAATTCATCGTATGAGCAGGGCTCAATAATTGAATAGTAAACAAAGGTGAAGTTGTTTACCATATCCTTAACCGCCTTCAAATCGCGGATGAGTCCCGTTGCGATTACGCCGAGCGCGTCCTCGTTAACCGTATAATCAAGAAGGTCGAGCAGCTTAACGCTCACGTTGTCGCCGTCGTTATACTTTCTGTTATAGTTGTTAAAGATTGTTCCCGCAATCCATTTTGCAGGCTGCTCGCCAACCATTGCTCCGAACTTTTCAACAGCAAAGCTCTCAAAGCCCTCTTTCGTAACGACGGTTTCCATATTCGTTATGAAGTCGGTAAGCCCCGCTTCAAATTCAATGAGGTCGGCAACCGTTTTTTCGTCCATAAGGCCTGACATTCTTTCGTCGGTTGCTACGGAGTTGATGTATTTGAGCATCGTTAAAAAGTCAACCTCGTTAACAGAAAGCTGCTCGTAGAGATAGAGACCGTGCATCTGCTGAATCTGGAAGAGTGAAAGGTCGGTTCCCTCAAGAGGACCCGTGGTTGCGAGCGTGTGAAGCTCCTCGGGAGTGTGGCTTCCGCTCATTATCTCGTCGATAACAAGCAGGGTATCCATAGTATTTATAAGCTTTTCGTCAGCAAACTGCTGTCCGTCGGGGTCGTTTCTAAGGAATTGAGCCGCGTACTCAATGAAGCTCTTCATATCCATCTTGTGAGAATCGTGCTCGTGATAAAGCGCGAAAAGGAATTTTGCGTCATCCTCTGAGAGATTGAGCTTTTCCATTGCCTTTTCGAGCGTATAAAGCTCTCCTACGGTATTGGAATACGCATTATAGCTATGCAATACAACTTTTCCGTCCGCCGTTTTGTAATTGCTGAGCTTTTCCACAAGAAGCGCTTCCTTGCTCCACACGTTTTCCATATCCTCTTCCTTGGGATATACTACAACTACGGTGTTGTTAGCACCAAAGGTGTCGATAATTTCCTGATTGGGATTTGCGGAATCCGTGAACAAATACGAATTGCCCGTTTGCAAAACGCCGCAAAGGATAATGAGAACGAGCGCAAGAGCAATAATGGGCTTGCCTTTTTTGAATGCGATTTTGCAGAATTTCTCGCCGGAAATTACAAGATCGCGCTTTGAGGTTTTATTCATTATTCCTTCAACACAGAGAAGAACCGCGGGAAGAAGAGTAAGGGAGGTGATTGCGGAAATTGCAATACCCTTAGTAAGAACAACACCGATGTCGAATCCGATCTTCATCGTCATAAAGAAGAGGGCAACAAGACCTGCCATAGTCGTGAGCGCACTTGAGAAAATTGGCGCAAAGGACTTTTTGATGGCGCGCATCATAGCGTCCTCATTATCGGTTGTATTTCTCTTTTGATTGCGATATTCGTGCAAAAGAATAATACTGTAGTCAACAGAAAGTGCAAGCTGCAAAATGGCTGCAACCGCTTTCGTTATGTATGAAATTTCTCCGAATATTACGTTAGTTCCAAGGTTAATGAGAACCGCGATGCCCGAGGGAACGAGCAAAAAGAAGGGTTCAAGCCAGGATTTTGCCATCAAAAGCATAATAGCATAAGCAAAAGCTACGGCTATACCAAGAATCAAAACGATTTCAACCTTGAGCGTGTTTCTCATATTGCGCTTTTCAACAACCGAGCCGCCCAAATTGATTTCGTTTTCCAAAAGCTCGTCAAGCTTTACCTGAATATCGTCAAGAACCTTGTTCGCGGTGTCCGAATATTCATCTCCGTTTACGATAACGGCAAACAAAGCGGAGCCGTCCTTATAGTAGGCGGGGTCGTTTTCGTCGAAGTTTACAAGCAAAACGTTTTCAACACCTTTGATAGCAGAGCTGATTTTATATGCATCTGCAACGCTGACGTTTTCAACCATAACCTGAATATTGCCCACCGTTTCAAAATTATCCTCGATAATATTCAAGGAAATTTTAGTTTCGGTTGATTCATCAAGATAATCCGAAATATTGTAATTAGTCTTGACACCGCTCATAAGCAAAAAGCTCACCACGGTAACTACCAAAAACGCCGCAAGTACAACATACTTTATTGATCGTTTTAAATTCATAAATGCCTCCATTCTGCATTGGGAAGATTGTTAACCGCATTTTTTGCGATTATACATTGTTATTGTATCATAATTTCATCAAAAAATCAATAGCTTTTTATGAACACAGGCAAATATGCAATGATTTTGTTAAATTTGACGACAATTTTGGCTCAATTTACCTCAATTTATACGCTATAAATACACCTTTTAGGGCAAAAAAAGAGCCACAGAAAATCCTGTGACTCTTTTATTTTAAGCGTAATTATTAAATAACAAATACATTATACCGGATGCCGCAATAAAGCCAAGCCCGCAAATCATCATAAAGCCAAAGCTTGTATCTCTCTCGCCCTTGCTCTGCTTATAATCATAGAAGGTGCGATACTTATTCTGCTTTTCTTTTCTGAAAATATCGAAAAAGCTTACAAGTCCATAGGATATACCGTCAAACATACCCTCGTTGCTAACGAAAATCATTCCGCCCACACCGAAGATAAGTACTCCGGGCACAAAGAAGCTATCCGACAAAATTGCGAACACCATCTCGGGTCTTGTCTGAGCAAAAATATCCTTAGAAATACCTACCCAAGCCGCCAATGCGAATCCGACAAGTAGAGTTATTGAATATTGGAGTATTTTTTTCTTCATTCCGCCTTACCTTCGTATTCCGCTCTGTACTTATTAAACTCCTCAGTATTGCAGTAAACGAAGTGTCCCGGATATACCTCTCTCATAGTAGGTCCTTCCACGGAATAGTCGTGGTCAAGAACGGGATTATACGTTACTCTCTTACGGTTCTTCTCCGTGATTGGGTCAGGAAGAGGAATTGCAGAAAGAAGCGAACGTGTATAAGGATGGAAGGGATGGGCAAAAAGCTCCTCACTCGTTCCAAGCTCAACAATCTTACCAAAGTACATTACCGCAATTCTATGTGAGAAATACTTAACAACCGCAAGGTCGTGGGCGATGAACATAATCGTAAGACCCATTTTTTCACTGAGCTCGTTAAGAAGGTTAATAACCTGCGCCTGAATTGAAACGTCAAGAGCGGAGATGGGCTCGTCGGCGATGATAAGCTCAGGGTTCATAATAACCGCACGCGCAATACCGATACGCTGTCTTTGTCCGCCCGAGAATTCGTGTGGATAACGGCTTGCGTGCTCCTGAACAAGACCAACCATCTCAAGCATTTTATATACCTGCTGGTCTATATATTCCTTATCCTTAACACCGCGAATAACAAGTCCCTCGGCGATAATATCGCGAACCGTCATACGAGGGTCAAGAGAAGCGATGGGATCCTGGAAAATCATTTGGATTTCGTTAATAAGCTTATTATCCTTGTTCTTACGGGACCACTTTTTATGGTCTGCGCGAGCCGCCTTGATCTCAACGCGGTTCTTTGCAACGATTTCGTCGCATTCCTCTTTGGTAATCTTGCCTTCCTTGAGGTCCTTGCGCGCCTTCTTTATAGCGTCCTCATATGAACGTACACCCGCGCAGATACGCTCGCCCTTATAATATACGGAGCCGCCCGTAATATCATAAAGACGGATGATGGAACGTCCCGTTGTCGTTTTACCGCAACCGGACTCACCTACAAGACCGAAAACCTCGCCCTTGTAAATGTCAAAGCTTACGCCGTCAACCGCCTTGAGATCACGCCTACCGAGCTTGAAATACTGCTGGAGATGATCTACTTTTAACAAAACTTCTTTATTTTCTGCCATATTAGTTTCTCTCCTTCGTCATTCTTTCGATACGCGCTCTGATAATTGCAGGCATTTCAACCTTAGGCGCATTAGGATGGAGCAACCAAGTTGCTGCATAGTGAGTGGGGGTTATCTCAAAGAGCGGGGGCTCAAGCTCGAAGTCGATTTCAAGAGCATACTTATTTCTCGCCGCAAATGCATCACCCTTGGGAGGATAGATCATATTGGGAGGTGTGCCGGGAATGGACTCAAGTCTTTCGGTTGTTTCAAGGTCGGGCATTGAGCTGAGAAGCGCCCAAGTATAAGGATGAGCGGGCTTATAGAAAATTTCTTCTGCCGTGCCGTGCTCAACTATCTTACCTGCGTACATAACCGCAATTCTGTCCGCCATATTAGCAACAACACCAAGGTTGTGCGTGATGAAGATAACAGAAAGATTTCTTTCTCTCTTGATTTTGTTGATAAGCTCAAGAATCTGCGCCTGAATAGTAACGTCAAGAGCAGTTGTGGGCTCATCACAAATAAGGATATCGGGGTTAGCGGAAAGAGCAATAGCAATAACTATTCTCTGACGCATACCGCCTGAAAATTCAAACGGGTACTGATTGAAACGTGTTGCGGGCTCAGGAATACCAACCTCTTCAAGAAGTCTTATTGCCTTTGCCTTTGCAATTCTTGGATTCATCTTAACAACAAGACGTGATGCCTGCTCCTTAAGGAAATCGATGATTTCAATAACTCCCGCATTAACGTCAAACACATTTGCGCTTGCAATGTCGTTTTCATAGCTTGCGCAAAGCTTTTCAATAACCTTGCAAATGTTTTCGCGTTTAAGGTCAAGGTCAACGATAACCTGGGGCTTAAGCGTCCAATCGGGCTCCTGTCCCTTTGCTACGATAGCATCATACTTTTTCTTATTCTTAAGATATATTTTTTCTTCAATGGGGTTATTCTTAACGCCGTTAAAATACTCTTTAACAGCATTATCAAACGCAGAGTGGAATACGTATTCCGTGCTATTCTTCTTAACGGAAAGCCTATTTATAGCACTATCAACTCTGGGATTAAGGTCCTTAACGTATTTTTCTGCAGTTTTACTGTCAAGCTCACTTGTTTTGAAGTAATCAAGAGCCGTATGAAGCGCAGGAAGAAGATCCTTCTTAGCTTCAATGGAACAATTATGACCATACAAAACACCCTTTTCGCTCGTTGTGATAAAGTCGATCATAAAATTGTTATCAAGATACTCGCGAGTCATCAAGTTAAGCTCCTTAACAGAAAGATGAGAAACATCCGCTGTTGGATTCTTATAAACATAGTAGCCGAGTGTAAAGAAGTTGGGCTTCTCCTTTGCAAGTGCTTCATTAATTATTGCAAGAGCATCTCTGAGCACGGGAAGAACCTCGTCGCCGTCAACCTTATTACCCTGCTTTACGAAAGCAACAAGCTTTGCAAGACAATCGTCATTCGCCTGATTGTGAACGACAACGTAGGGGTTGAACGCCTCAGCAAACGACTTAGTTATGCTCTTGAGCTCGTCATCAAGCTCAATTTTTCTCTTAAGCTCAAGGAAACGAATAAGGGTTTCACTCTCAACCTCAAGCTGAGTTGCATTACCGTAAGCATCGTTGAACTCACCCTCTATCTTTGTACTTGCAATACAGAAGCTATCGAATGTTTTTATCTTTTCGGCAACCACCGCTTGATTGTTAACGCCAAGCTTTTCATCTGCAGCATTAATTGCCTCGCCAAGAAGCTTCAATTTCGTGTTGAATTCGTGCTTAGCATTCTTTTTACCCGTTTTTGCCTTAAGGATCATTGCCTCAGTGAGCTGTCTTCCAACCTTCATAATTGGGTTCAAGCTGGACATAGGATCCTGGAAGATCATTGCTATTTTATCGCCGCGGATCTTGTGATAATCCTCCTCGGAAATCTTAAGAAGATCCTGGCCGTCATACAAAATTTCTCCGCCCTCAACTATGGAGTTACCCGCAAGGATACCCATAATTGCCTTACTCGTTACGGATTTACCCGAGCCGGACTCACCAACGATAGCGAGTGTTTCGCCCTTGTGCAAATCAAAAGAAATATTTCTAACCGCTTGCACCTTTCCTGCATCTGTACGGAAGGAAATTTTTAAATCATTAACCGCTAATTTAATGTCTTTATTCATAATTATCCCTCCGTTCCTCTAAGTGATGGGTTGAATGCGTCGCGCAAGCCGTTACCGAACAAGTTAAAGCTGAGCATCAAAAGTACAAGGAAAGCACATGGGAAGAACGTGATATATGCTGAGCCGTCCTTCATAAGAGATTGCTGTCCTGCCGCAATAAGAGTACCTACACTGGTTGTATTACCTGATTCAAGGTTAATAATTCCCAAGTAGGAAAGACTTGTTTCAGAATAAATCATTGAAGGAATTACCAAAGCACAGCTTGTTACAAGAGTACCGATTGCGTTCGGGAAAATGTGCTTAAACATAATTCTTCTGTCGCGAGCACCGAGTGTTCTCGCTGTCAAAACGTATTCCTGATTCTTGAAACGGTAGAACTGCATACGGGTTCTGCCCGCCATACCTATCCATCCCGTTGCAAAGAATGCAATTAGCAAAACTATTACCTGGCTTGTCGTTCCCATATGGTATTTCAGCAGCGTTATGACGATCATCGTCGGCACGGATCCCAAAATTTCACAGAATCTTTCCATCGCCAAGTCGATCTTGCCGCCGTAGTAACCGGAGATTGAACCCCAGATAACGCCAACAACAAGGTTTACAACCGCAACAATGATTGCAAATACAAACGAGAATCTTGCACCGTAAGAAAGACAAGCGAAAATATCCTTACCTGTGGAGGTGGTTCCGAACCAGAATACCGGCTCCGTTATTCCGTCTTTCTTTACCTGCGTATGCTGATAAATATAGTATTCATAGTATTCAGTTCTAACCTCTATACCGCCGTCAACCTTTCTGCCGTAAGCATAGTAATAGGTCTTGCCGTTTTCCTGAACACCGTCCTCGCCCTCAATTCTCAAGGAGTTATAATCCGCTCTCAAGCCGGACTTTTCGCCCTCCTCATATTTCCAATAGTTAACCTGAATGTTTCCATCCTTGTCAAGCTTTGGACGAATTGTTTGTGCCTTGGGATTTTCAGTAACGTAATAAATATTAGCATCGTACTTATTCTTTTCCTGCGTGGGTCTGTCAGAATACTTTACGATTGGGTAGAGCACCTGTCTGCCCGTTTCGTTCTGATATGCCTGAATTGCCTCATATTCTTCCTTGGAAATGATCTTATACTTACCAAAGCCAACGCCGTAATAGGTATCATAACGGTAATTATAGTTTCCGTTCTCATCAATCTCTACCTCGCCGTCCTTGATAACCTCTCTGCCCGTTTCCAAGCCGAGAGCCAAATCCTTTAAGTAAGCAACGTAACCAACGCCCTCTTTTTCTCTGCAGCCGTCCCAGAAATCAATACCCAAATTATAGAAGATCTTATTTTTGGGAGCCGCAAACGCATAGGTTTGGTCATTATATATGGGCTGGAAGGGTGTAAAGAGAGGTGCGAGCAAAGCAAAAAGCACCAAGAAGGAAATTACGATTCCACCAACTACCGCGCCCTTATTCTTGCAAAAGCGGCGGAACGCGTCCTGCATATAGGTCAAGGGCTTAGTTTCAAGCTTTTTATCGTGACTTGTGTCACTTCTGTTAGCTAATCTGAGCTTTTCCAAGGGGATGTTATTTATATTCTTCATATCCATATTATCTTGCCCCCATTCTGATTCTTGGGTCTATGATACCGTAGCTTATGTCAATAACAATACCTGCAGTCAGTCCGACCAAGGTATAAAACGCCGACAAAAGCATAAAGAAGTCATAGTCCTGGAAGGTTATTGCGTTGAGGTAAAGTCCACCAACGCCGTTGATAGCAAACATTTTCTCAATAACAAGTGAGCCCGAAAGAACGGAGATAAATTCACCGAGGATTGAGGGGAAAATTACTACCATTGAGTTACGCATAGCGTGGCGCATAATCGCCTGCTTCTTCGTTAAGCCCTTTGTTCTTGCAAGGAGCATAAATTCGCTCGTCAAAACCTCTGAAAGCTCGGCACGTGTGTAACGCGCATAGCCTGCAATAGAGCCCAAGCAAAGAGCGAAAACAGCGGGAAGCATTGACTTGAATACCGGCCAACTAAAGTAATCGTTGCTTGTTTCCATAGTCAGCGGGAACCAACGAAGCTTAAAGCATATAAAATACTGAAGCAAAAGCGACAATACTATTCCGGGGATGGATATCAACAAAATAATTACAACGTTGATAAGCTGGTCCTGCCATTTATTCTTTTTAAGCGCAGCAAGAATACCCAATCCAATACCGATGGGCACACCAATGAGCGAAGAATAAATATTAATAAGAATTGTCGGAGGAAGGTGGGAAACGAATACGTCCCAGAGGTTTTGGTTCATATATTCGCCGTACGTTGTGGCAATACCAAAATCACCGTCTCTGAATATTCTGATAAGATATATTCCGAGCTGCTTAAAAATCGGAACTCTGTCATAATGCCAAACACCGTTTTCTCCTTCAACGATGTTCATAATCCAACCTCTTCCCTCAAGAGTCTTATACACAATAAGGGGGTCTTGTCCCGGCATTACGTTAACGGGAATGGGAAGGAGCTTGATGAGCACGAAGCACATCACAAAAATTATTGAAAACGTAAAGAGCATCAAGCCCAAACGTTTCAATATGTATTTGAACATATACATGGATTTTTCTCCTCTGTTTGTTATTTTTTGTGGGGATTATCCCTTAGCATTATAGCTGAAGGGAGCCGGACTGATAAAAGTCTATAAGTACGGCTCTCATCAGCTATATATAAAAATGCCAAAACGAGCGGTGAGCAAATTTGCTCACCGCTATTTTGCTTAGAAGTATTAGTCCTAATAATTTCTATAAATTATTCGGTCTTCTTATATTCAGAAGAAAGGTCGCCGTTCATAGACTCAACGTAAGCTGTCCATTCAGCATCTGTGTAGTTAACAACGAGATATCTGAGACCGCCGAAGCCCATAAATACGTTCTGAATGTCTGAAATGTAAGAGAACTTAGCGCCAAGGAAGGATCCACCTGCGTCAGAGATAAGCATAATAGAATAGCTTTCCTTAATTACAAGCTCTTCGAGAGCGGAGAGGATTGTAAGTCTTGCTTCGTTAGGAGCATTGTTAGCATCCCAGTTGTATGTGTAATCCTGATCTTCAGTTTCTGCAAGACCGTTGAGGCAGAAGTACCAGTTCTGAACGCTCATTGTGATTGTTTCGCCAGCACCCTCATAATCGCCTGCGGGCATTGTGAGTGTCAAGTCGATTTCTGATGTATCCCAATACATATGGTAGTTAAGGGCATCATCGGGGTTAACGAATGCACCAACGATATCGAAGGGGTTAAATACGTTACCCTGGAAGCCGTAACCGAAACCGATCTGTGTAGCGCCGGAACGGAATGCTTCAGCCCACTGGCTACCTGCGGATGCGTCAAATACGATCTTAATTTTGCCTTCAAGCTTCGTACCTGCAGCAAGCTCATCAAGAACAGTCTGGAGGTAAGCAGCTCTGTCTCTCTGTTTTGCAGTATCGGAAGAAGAACCGTAAACAAGGGTAATGTCCTCAGTTGAATCGTAACCGTACTTTTCAGGATCTGCTTCAAGAATTGCGATAGCTTCATTGAGCATCTGCTTAGCGAGAGTGGGGTTGTAACCTGTCAATGTCTCGTAAGCCTCATCAAGTGTAAGACCTGTCATATCATTGATAGACCATGTGCCGTCAGCTGCTTCTACGTAACCGTATGCACGAAGGATACCAGCCTTAGCAATGGGGCTGTTACGGTACTGACCACCGTCTGCAAGTGTGGGAGAATTTTCGATATCATAGTAGTAAGCAGGGCTCATAAGACCGAAGCAAGGAGCTGTTGTACCAGGCCATACATTTTCGATAACAGCACTTCTGTTAAGGCCAAGGTTGAACGCCTGTCTGAATTCTCTAATTGCAAGAATACCATTGTTGTTACCGCTCGCCTTAAGAACTTGAAGGTTACTGTAAAGTTGCATACCGTATGTACCGGAAGTGATAGAATAGTGAACGTACTTGGAATCCAAGTATTCATCTATGTTTTCTTCAGCCAAAGAAGCATCGTCATATGTACCGGCAAGGAAGCCCATCCACTTAGTGTTGAACTCTTCAACCTTACGTGTGTGAATTGTTGTTACATTGTACTGATTCTTGTACTCATCCATATTCCAGCCGTACCAGTTGGGGTTCTTTTCAAGAACAAAGTGAGAACCTGCCTCGAATTCAGTAAGAACGTAGGGACCCCAGCTTGCTGTTGTGTTAAGAGAAGAGTTATAGTTAGATGTCCAAAGAGTTGCGCCTTCAGCGGGAGCGATCTTGCAAGACTCATAGAGATCCTCTTTTACAAGGGGAAGACCGGACATATAGTAAGCTGCCTGATAGTTAAGAGAGCCATCATCATTGAGGAGGTGGTACTGCTTATCAAGGCAAACAACGATTGCGTTTTCGCCTTCAACTGCGTACATACCAACGTTTTCCCAAGCTACGGGTTCACCGTGACCGGAAACGTAGTACAATGTTTCCATAAGAAGCTCTTTCTGAGTAGCTTCATCATAGGAATCCAAATCCATACCGAAGGGCTTAAGAGCATATCTCAAAAGATTGTAAGCCAAATCGATAGTTTCATCAGTAATCAACATGTAGCCAAATTCATTAGAAGCTTCATCAACAGCTTCCAAAGCATCGTAACCTGCGGGATCGCCCCAGTAATCAACCAACCAAGCAAGAGTGTAGCTTGCAAGAGTCATATCAGATGCTGTTGAGCTCATGTAAACTTCATTGTTCTCCATATCGAAGGAGTAGTCAGGTGTCTCACCATCACCGTACGCAGGAACGATGGGAGAGTAGATAGGAGCCGCAGAATAGAAGTAGGTCTTAGCGTTCTTGATCATAAGTGTATCGTAGTATGTGTTAGCACGATAGTTCATAAACATAGGATCAAGTGTCTGCATCATAGAGTACTCAAAGTCTTCAGCCGTGATGGGTGTACCGTCGTGCCACTTAAGGTCGTCACGAAGAGTGATCTTCCAAGCGTAGCCGCCTTCTGCCTTCTGTTCTTCTGTGTAACCCCACTTAGCATCAACCAAAGCTGTTACGTCCTCAAGCTTTGCAGCTGCGGAGTAATTTGTTGTGTAAGCACCTTCAACGATACCATCAACGTTAATGGAACCATCTTCGTTATACTTCTTGTCATTTTCGAACTTATAGTCGTAGTCGAAGAATGAAGAACCGATGTAACTAAGAATCTGTGTGTCGTTACCGTCTCGGTATGTGAGTTCGTTCCAGTTACTAGGCATAACTGAAGTTGTTGTGTTGTACTGAGCCTGCTTATAAACATACTGTTCAACAGGACCATCGTCTTTTTTTGTTGTTGTTGTTTTTTTGTCTTCGCCGCAAGCTGCGAATACAGATGCGCACATTACGAGACAAAGAACAAGAGCAACGATTTTTGTTAATCTTTTTGTCATAATATTTTTCTCCTTTTCAAAGATTATGGCTCATTATAACACGGCATTTTTGATTTGTCAATAGGTTTTTTAAAAAAAATTTAAAAAATTTCAAAAAAATTAATCGTGTTAATTTTTTGAAGGTTTTGCACGTTAATTTTTTTAACAGTGTTCCGCAAAGCCTTGCATTTCAGGGGTTTACGGGTTTGTCGGTTTTTTTAGAATTGAAGTTTTTTTGTTCTGAATTTGTTCCAAATTAAAAATATTAACACTATTACATTTTGTTAATTTGTTTCATTTTAACACTGTTCATTATTTTTAAAACAGAAGATTTTATGGGCGTCTTTTTATATATTATGCACTCATTGTTGCGCCATCGCGATAGATTTTTGTGCATTTTGCTATATAGGCAATAGTGATTTTTTCTGAAATGCTTATTTTTTCGAACAAAGCGCGTTGCGGATTTTTTCGCTTTTGTGCCCGTTTTTCTTTGATTTTCAAGGTTTTTTGCAAGTTTGAGCGATTTTGCGCTAAATCCCCCTCCCTCGCGTAGCTTTGCTGCGAAATAAGTTTTCTTCATTTATTATATATAACGCATAAGTTTTGAAAAATGTGTCAGAATGTTACGGTTGTGTGAACAAATATTTTGTGGGCGAGGCGTGAGGGCGAGCGGACGAGCGAGAATGGATTTTGATTTTCAGAGATTTTTATTTGAGTTGGATGAGGAACTCCCTCCGTCTTTGCCTACGGCAAATCCACCTCCCTATGCTATGCGGGGTTCCCCGAAGCGATATTTGTGAGCTTTGGGGGTTCCGTCTTGAGCGGTTTTGTTTTAACTATCTTTTTCAACTCCCCGATAAATCCCAATTTATCTCCTATCGCCGTCCGGAATTGACGCAAAAAAAGGGCGCGGAAATCCGCGCCCTTGGGGTTTTATTAAACTTTTAGAGTTTTTCAACCTTTTTGTTTGATTTTATTCGAGCTTTGTTCGTTTTTCAGAATTTTACTCGATTCATCGGGGTTTTATTTGTTTTTGTTCAAAAGCTTCATTATTATGTATAGAGCTTTATTCGGTTATTGTGATTGTCACCGTTGCGGAAACTCTTACGCCCGATTCGACGTAGCTAACCGTGATTTCGGTGGTTCCTGCGCTCTCAACCTTGGAAAGAGGAGAAATATAGCTCCAAAGGAGAGGAGTTTCCTCATAGCTTCCCTTCACCGTTCCATCGCTATAGGTAAGCTTCAGATAAGCACCGTAGAGATTGAGTCCGTTTTTGTTCCATCTTTCTACGGAGTAGGAGTCGATCAAATCAACAACCTCGATAGAAACGAGGGTGGGTGTGGGCTTCGGAACTTCCTTGATAGTAACCGTAAACCACGTGCTAACACCCTCATAGGTTACAGTAACCCTTTGATTTTCAACCGCAACGGAGCTATCAAAGCCCGAAATGGTGAGTTTTTCATCGTCAGCTTCAACAAAGAAGGTCGTTGCCTGCTTATCGGTATTAACCTGAATTCGCATTCCCTTTTTATCGAATTCTTGTCCGATATAATAGGTGGTTTTCGGCTTTGTTACAACGGTCAAGCTCAAAATTACGTATTCACCAAATGAAGCATCCTTAATTGCCACGTTATAAGAAGCGGTAAAGCCCTTGTAGCTGACCGTGATAGGAAGCTCATCGTTTGCCACGGAGCTATCAAATCCGCTGACCTCAACCTCGGGACAATTGCCGTTAATGTAATAAGGCTCGGATTTTTCCGCAACCGTTACCGCGATAATTATTCCCGAAGGATCAAATTCATCGCCTACGTAGTAGAAGGATTTTGGGGTGGAGGTTATTGAAATACCCGTTACAGTCCCCTCAACAACCACGGGGGCGCGGCTAACGGAAACGTTAAATTTAGCAATAAAGCCCTTATATTCGACTCTCATTTCAATGGATTCGTTAGCAAGAGAGGAATCCAATTTACTGAATTTTAATTCAGGATCGTTAGCATCTATAAGCTCGGTTGTGCCGTCTTTTCTTGTAATTTTAAGCACAAAGCCCGTTTTGTCAAACTCCTCGCCGATATAATATTCGGTTTTGGGGAGCTTTTCAATACTGATGCTTGAAATGGGGGAGCCTTTTTTTGTGGTCGTTGTGGTTGCTTCGGGAGTTTTGTTCCCCGACAAGCCGATAACAAGACCCACAATTATCGCAATCACCGCGATAGCCGAAGCTATCGCGATGATCAACGTTTTATTAACTTTTATTTTGTTTTTATTACCAACTATTTTCATAATTTATTAATCCCAATAGTTAGAAACCGAGCCGTTAACGAACTGGAAGTTTTCGGGAGTGTAGAAGTTATCGCCCACTCCGTCGCCATCGGTCATTTCGATGTACTGCTCGAGCAACTGCTGATACGTTGTTGTGCCGTAAGCATAAGCAGTAGAAACGGGAGTATTAACACCTACACACATCTTACCGTAGTGGATACCTCTGTCGTGCATTGACAAAATGGATTCAACAGTTCCCAAAGTACCACCAAGATCCTTATCAAAGTTATAAGTAATTGTGTTATACTTGTCCGTGCTGCCCTCGCCGCTCACATTGATTGTCAAATAGTTATCGCTTTGAATTTGGAATGAATATCCAATGGCATTCGCACCAGAGTTAATAGCCGTTGTAACCTTAAACTCAACGCCCGCCTTAAGTTGCGCACCTGTAACTTCCACATACCCTGCAGATTTAACAGTTCCCACCTGAGGAGTAAGTCTTGTATCGTAGGCAATGATAAACGATTCATTATCATCAATGTTAGGCGTGGTTGCAGTTACTATTTTTTTGGCACCAACCGCGTATTTTTTAATAAGCGTTCCAGAAGGACTATCTCCACCGATTGTATAGTTCAACATGTACTTATCCGTTGAAACAATACCGGAGTTTGCATACGTCTTACCGTTAGCGGCGGTGTACATATAATTTCCATAGGTTGCGGTGTCATTAAACATTGCATTGAAGGGCTCCTTCAAGTCCATAACCTCATAAATGCTTGCAACCTTCAGCTGAGGAAGATACTGGCTGATAGAGGAATCCATAAAGTTATACTGAACAAGGTTTGCGCCCTCTTCAATCACAACGTTCTTTTTACCGTCATTGAACCAAGCAGAAACGCCCATACCAATTACGTTGTTTGCTGCTGTACCACCGTTATTTTCTTTAGCAACACTATAAACCTGTTGAACCGTTGTTACAGTGCCCCTAATTGTAATTGTACCACCGGTCATATCAATATTAGAATATCTACCGCCGAACAATACGGAGTCTTCAATAACAACACCCGCACCACTTGTTCTCAACGGCGAACGAGTATTTGCAATGTAAGAATTGTAAATGTAAGCACTGCCTGTAGCATTAACCGCAGATGAACCGTAGTCATCGCCCGCAGAGAATGAGAATTTGCTATAAACCGCACCGACTACCATAACGTCACGAAGTGTACCCTTGAGGTTGATGATACCCTCTTCCTTCTTTCTACCTGCTGTGATGTCAAATTTAAAGCCGTTACCGTAGAGTGTCTTTCCTGCAGGAATCTGCAAGAAGTTCACCTCACCGCTCATTGTGATATTGTCAAGGAATACTACGCTGCTTGTGAGAGGATACGAATAATTACCATTTTTATCAGCAGTAGTATTAACATTACTTGTTAAATCAGTATAATTTCTAACGTTGTAACCGTCAACTACCTTAACGATAACGTCCTCGGAAATACGAACACCGTTGTGCATTACTGCAAGACGGATCGCGTTGTTAGCATCTGCACCGTCAAAGTCAAGAGTAAGGGTATTGAAGTTATCCTTTGTGATTTTCTGTCCGGGAGAATCAACCGACAAACCGGGGTCAGCTCCTTCGGTTGCCTGAAGTTCGTTACGGTTGGGTGTCATATAGGTGTCACCATTGTATGAACCACCAGCAAATACTACAAGCTCTGCGCCCTCGGGAATTGTTGCATTAGCATTAAGCTTAAACAATTCGGAAACGTTAACCGCGTTGCCGTTACCAACAACCGTTATATTTTTGTTAGCGGGCTGAACCGCAAAGTTAGACGTATCTGCGATTGTAAGGTTAACCGTGTACGTTAAATATGTGTGTGCTTCGGAGCCAACCGTGATAGTAAGCGTGCCGGAGCCGTTGCTTGTAGCAACAAGATTTGTGCCGTCAACTGTAGCACCTGTTCCGTCATATGCAACGCGAATTGTGTCGTCACATACTCCAAGATTGTTGTGTGTATATGTGTAATCGCCCTTTGCAATAGCATAGGTGATATTTTCGCTACTTGACGTAATAACCGTCATATTGGGTGTTTCACCCTCAACCAAATCAGTGCCGTTAAATGTTACAGAGCCCGCTGTGATGTCTTCGACGTTTATTACAAAGTTTCTAACAACACCATTACTACTTGCGGTAAGAGTGAAGTTGTTAGGCCAAGATTGATCGGCTTTAAGAGAAACTGTGAGTGTTTGATTTGTAATGGAATAGCTGTATCCAACAGCACTCTTAGTAGTATCATCAGTTGACCACGCAATAGTGTCTTGACCCAATACAGGAGCAGTAGAATTCTCTTCTCTGTTATCTTCGAGAGATAAGTGGATAGTAAAGCTATTTACCTCGTAAGGAATATTTACTGTAATATCACCAGCAATAACAATATCCTTATTAGCAACAGCAGGAGTCACTGCCACACTATCGCCGTTTTCGATAGTGATATTTGTTAAGCCATATGCATAGTTATAAACGTGAAGCGTTTCATCTTCGGTATTTGTAATACCATCCGTACCTGCTTTGTATGTATTACCATCTTTAGATTTAATATTAGCATCTGTGAAAGAACCATTAGAAATTGTTGAAAGTTCTTCGGGGGACTTGTCGGTATAAATTTCCGCATTATCCGCAAGCTTCAACGCATCCTTTTCAACAGCTTCAACCGTTTCGGGAAGCGTAAGCTTGTCTGTTTCAGCAAGCTTTTCTACATTTTCAACGTCAACCCATTCGCCATTTTCGTTCTTTGTCTGCGTGTGAGTATTGATAAACGTTACACCACTCAAAACAATTACATTATCAGGTGCCTCGCCTTCACTATCTTCGCTATTGAGTCTATAGTTCTTGCCTTCTGTAACAATAACAACGTTCACACTAACAAACGTGTGAAGCTCGGTACCTGCAAGTGAGTCTATAAGTGCGTCAATTTCTTCTCCGCTAACAGTTTTGGTGGCACCCTCTGCGTCCGTACCAATGTTATATACACTGTTTATGAGTTCGGCAAGCGAACCAAGAGTATCTACCAAGAAATACTGATTGTTGGTTGTAAAACAGTTTTCAAGTCTTTTTTCGTATCTTGATGTTTCGGACTCACCCTCCGCATGTACATAAATGCCTCTCAAATAGTTGCGAGTGAGGAGACTTGCGTCATATGCTTCTTGATTTCTTTTAACCACATATTCGCCATCTTCAAGGTTAAAATAGAAATTGTAGCCGTATTTTTCGGCAGCGGGTTCAAGTTCACCCATCCCGCTTTCTTGAAGAATGTGCGCCGTCAATTGTTTAACGTTACCCGCGTGAATTTCTACATTGTAGTAATCGCTCGCGGAATCCGCCTTGAGCGCCTCAAGGTATCTGTTCATCTGGGCTACAACGTTCTCATCGTTGGAAACCGCAGCGTTTTTGATGAAGGCGGTATATCCCACAACTGCTACGGATGCGAGAATTGCCAAAATCGCAATTACTACGAGCAATTCAACGAGGGTAAACGCCTTTTTTTGTTGTTTTTTCATTACATTACCTCCTTAATGTATGTAAAAAAATTTTTAATCTATGTAAACGAGCCGTTGTTGGCCGCAATTCACACAAATTGGTTTTTAAACGAGATCATACCCCACCACGCAGGTATAGTATCTCATTTTGTAAGTAATTATATCACATATTTTCCACTTTGTCAACATTTGTCGAAAAAAATTTCGTTTTTCTACATTATATACGCGCGCGATGTGTACGCGCGAGAGGATTTTGGGGTTGGCGCTCGGTTGAAAAAAGCCGGTTATTTGCCAAGAAACCTCCCCTCGTACAAGCGCGCAGGCGCCCGAAAACGCCCTTGCACAAGGGAGGCATTTTAGCAGCTTCAAGCTGTTCGATAAATCAAAATTTGAAGTATTATTCGTTTATCTATTGAAATGCGTCGGAAAATGTGATATAATGTAATATTAGTACAACAAAAACGAATGGAGGTTGAAAATTGAGCACGGCAGTTAAAGAAAACAAGATGGGCTATATGCCCGAAAACAAATTGCTCTTATCTATGTCAATCCCGATGATGCTTTCAATGCTCATCCAGGCACTTTACAATATAGTTGACGGTCTTTTCGTGGCGGGCATCAGCCCCGAGCAATACGAATTGACCGCAGTTAATCTCGCATTCCCCGCTCAAAACCTTATGATTGCGGTGTCCGTAGGCGCAGGCGTGGGCATTAACGCGCTTATTTCAAGAAATCTCGGTATCGGAAATCGTGAAAAGGCAAACAAAATCGCAGGTCAGGGCCTTTTTCTCGCAATTTTGAGTTATCTTTTATTTCTCACCGTAGGAAATGCGCTCGTCCGCCCCTATTTTAATCTGATGACTGCAGATATTTCGATTAACGAGGGCAAATATCAAGTAATTGAAATGGGTGTGACCTATCTCAGAATTTGCTTCACTGCATCGTTTGGCTTGTTCGTTCAAGTCGTGCACGAAAAATATATGCAATCAACGGGAAAAACGATGCTCTCGATGACTATTCAAACCGTTGGCGCGGTTATCAATATCGTCCTTGACCCCATTCTGATTAACGGTTGGTTGGGTCTCCCCAAGCTCGGTATCGCGGGCGCGGCTTATGCTACAGTCATCGGTCAAATCATTTCCGCGGCTGTGGGAGTTTATCTTCAAAAAACCAAAAATCACGAGATTAATCTCAAGCTCGAAAACGTCAAGCCCGATATGAAGATAATTTCCGAGATTTTGAAAATCGGCTTCCCCTCGATCCTTATGAATTCAATCGGCTCGTTTATGACCGCTTCGTTTAACAAGATTATTATGGCGCTCAATCAGTACGCCGTTAACGTTTTCGGAATCTATTTCAAGCTTCAGAGCTTTGTGTTTATGCCCGTTTTCGGATTTAACAACGGTATGATTTCTATAGTTTCATATAACTACGGTGCGAGAAAGAAAAAACGTGTACTTCGCACAATAAAGCTTGGACTAATCTACGCTGTTTCTATGATGCTTGTCGGCTTTGCGCTCTTCCAAATCTTCCCCGACGCCTTCCTCTCTATGTTTAATTTGAGCGAAGAGGCGATAAACACCGTCGGTATCCCCGCGCTCCGAACTATCTCGATAAGCTTCATCTTCGCAGGCTTTTCGATCATCTGCTCAGCGGTATTCCAAGCGTTCGGATACTCACTTTTCTCAATGTTCGTTTCAATCGGACGTCAGCTCGTCACCCTCCTCCCCGTCGCGTACCTTCTCGCGCTCACAGGGGATATCAATAAGGTTTGGTGGTCCTACCCCATTGCCGAAATCGTGTGCGTAGCCCTCAGCGTGTTCTTCTATATATACATCTATAAAAGAAAAATTAAAACTATTCCCGATGAACCAAATTGCTAAATTGTGATTTAGTGTGGAGATAAAAAAGTTAGTTAAAGTTAAGATCGCCTACGCGGCGGGCGGTCACTTTTTTGAAAAAAAGTAACCAAAAAACTTTTATCGCTTGGTGTGTGCAGAGTCGACGTAAATTTTCGATAATTCGCAAACGAATTATCGGTTTTGAAAGCACGATACCATCCTTACGCGCGAGCACGACGGATGGTACCGCACTTCCAAAACTACGAAAACCACTATTTCATAGTGTTTTTCTAAAATTTACTTTGTTAAGCTATAGCCGTTTGATAACGAA
>JAFVRQ010000005.1 GCA_017504245.1 Clostridia bacterium
AACGAAAGGGTATAAAGTGAACGATTTATATTTTACGGGTAAAAACAAAAAAGCTCGCAAGGACGAAAACTCTCCCAGCAAGCCTCTATTTTTTGCTAAAAAACCTATAAAAAGGTTAAAATCTCCCCATTTTGGCAATAAAAAAGCCATAATACCGATATTTTTTGTATCAATATTATGGTTTCTTTATGGCTGGGATAGATGGATTCGAACCATCGAGATGCCAGAGTCAAAGTCTGGTGCCTTACCGCTTGGCTATATCCCAATATTTACAACAGATGAATTATACCACAAAAAAAGCTTTGTGTCAATACATTTTTGGTGATTTTTATTTGCTTTTTTATTTGTTAGTTTTTATGAACACCCCAAATTATCCCTCTTTACAAAAGTCGAAAAATGTGATATAATAAATTGTCTAAAACATAAAAGGAGATAAAAAATGAAAAATACGGTTGAAAATCGCGTGAGAATGTTAATAGTTGGTGTTTTTACAATGCTTTTTGCAGGTATTATTTATGCTTGGTCTATTCTTAAAGTACCTTTTGCACAGGAGCTTTCCTATACTCCTTCAACGCTTGCGCTCAATTTCACGCTCACTATGTGCTTTTTCTGCATTGGCGGTCTTTTGTCAAGCGTTTTGGTTAAGAAATTTACCACAAAACCCGTGATAGTATTTTCAGGTGTGCTTGCGGGGCTTGGATTTGTAAACACGAGCTTGCTTTCTTCTACCGCTCCTGCGCTTTTGTATCTTACCTATGCGTTTATGGCAGGGTTAGGCATTGGCGTTGCATATATCGTTATCATTTCCACGGTAAACGTGTGGTTTCCCGATAAGAGAGGTCTTTCCTCGGGCGCGCTTATGATGGGCTTTGGTGCAAGCTCACTTGTCCTTGGCAATCTTGCGGCATCACTTTTTGAATCCTCACTCGGTTGGAGGGGAACGTACATAGTTCTCGGTATTGCTATTGCGGCAGTAATTTCGCTTTCCGCGATATTTATTGAAAAGCCCGATGCAACGGTAACTCTTCCTGCTCCCAAAAAGGCGGCAAGCAAGAGGGAAGAGAGATTTGAGGCGCGCGACTATACCTCGGGCGAGATGATTAAGAGATTTACTTTTTGGAGAGCATTTTTGTTCCTTGTTTTCAATACGGCGGTTGGTAGTGCGGTAATAAGCTTTGCGCGTGACCTTGCTCTCTCGGTTGGAGCAACAGCTGCTCTTGCTACAACGCTTGTTGGCGTGCTTGCAATGTTCAACGGACTTGGCAGAATTTTAACGGGTATCGTGTTCGACAAGATGGGCAGAAGATTTACTATGCTTCTTGCTAACCTTCTCACGATAGTTGCGGCAGGAATGACGCTCCTTGCGGTTAACATTCATTCACTTGTGCTTTGCATAGTCGGTCTTTGCTTAACGGGGATGTCATATGGCGCATCTCCCACGGTTGCATCCGCTTTTACGTCTGCATTCTACGGAACGAAGCACTTTGCTTCAAACCTTGGAGTTGTAAACTTTAATCTTATGGCAGCATCCTTTATAGCAACCGCTTGCTCAAGCTTGCAGGTTTCAACGGGCGGCTATATCGCACCGTTTGTACTTTTACTTTCGCTTTCGGGCGTGGCGTTGATTTTGAATTTGAGCATTAAAAAGCCTTAATAGCAAATAAAATGTCCCTGGTTTTTCGGGGACTTTTTTATATTTTAAGTAAAAATGTAAAATATTACCAAATTTTACCAATAAATTTTGGTTAATATTTGTTTTTCTTTTATCTTGCAATTATTGGTAAAATATGGTAATATATTATTGTCAAAATTTACCAATTAAAAGGAGAAAAGAAATGAATAGCACAAAAATACTTATTGCCGATGAAAGCACATCCTCTCGCACGATGCTACGCGATGAGCTTAAAGCACAGGGCTTTGCCAATATTTATGAAGCAACGAATGGGGAAGAAGCGCTCGCTATGATTGGTTCGGTTATGCCTGAAATAGTTCTTGTTGACGTTTTACTCTCAAAGCTCGATGGAATCGGAGTTATAAGACAAGCAAGGGCAAATCTTGGCGAGGATGCTCCGCAGTTTATTGCGATGACTCCGCTTACTAATCATAATATGCTTATCGAAGCTAATAATGCGGGCGCTTCGATGTGTATGATTAAGCCCGTGAACGCCGAGAGCTTGGCGCATCATATTGAAAATCTTATCCCCACAACGCTTGCCTTTTCGACTGCGGAGGAGTATTCGGGGAACGATATTGAGGCGCAGGTGACGAAGATTATTCATCAAATCGGAGTTCCCGCGCACATAAAGGGCTATCAATATTTGAGAACTGCGATTATTTTGACCGTGAACGATAGTGATATTATAAACTCCGTTACGAAGATTTTGTATCCTACTGTTGCAAAGAAGTATCAAACCACAACGAGCCGCGTTGAGAGGGCAATTCGCCACGCAATCGAGGTCGCGTGGGATAGGGGCGACGTCGAGGTTCTTAACTCTTATTTTGGATATACCATTCAAAATAACCGCGGAAAGCCCACTAATTCCGAGTTTATTGCTATGATTGCGGATAATTTGAGATTGAAATATAGGATGTATGTTTGATAATGAAAACGGCGAGAAATCGCCGTTTTTTGTTGTGATTTTGAATAAATTCTGAGGTTTTGATTAGTGATTTTTGACGAAAAAATTCACTTTTGTCACATTAAATTGACATAATTTGTGAAATGTGGTATAATATGAACGAAAATGCCGACGGGCTTACGTGGAAGATAAAGGTTTATGAATAAGAAAGTTTTAATTGGTATCATTGCTGGTGCAGTGGTATTTGTTAGCGTTGTTTTGGGTGTAATCTTTTCAACGCCTAAAGATAATGTGGCTGATGTGACTACCACATACCCTATCCATGTTCATATTGAAGTGGTTGATGCTATGGTAGATGCAACATGTAGCACTACGGGTCTTACTGAGGGTAAGCATTGCTCTGAATGTGGGGAGGTGCTTGTTGCACAAGAGAAGCTAGATAAACTGCCTCACACGGAAGAAACAATTCCTGCGGTGGCAGCAACGTGTACAGCGACAGGACTTACTGAGGGAAAGAAATGTTCAGTATGTGAAACCATTACTGTACCTCAAACCGAAACATCCAAGATTGCTCACACGGAAGAAACAATTCCTGCGGTAGCAGCAACGTGTACAGCGACAGGACTTACTGAGGGAAAGAAATGTTCAGTATGTGAAACCATTATTGTACCTCAAACCGAAACAGCCAAGATTACTCACACGGAAGAAACAATTCCTGCGGTAGCAGCAACTTGCATCAAGATAGGACTTACCGAGGGAAGGAAGTGTTCCGTTTGTAATACAATTACTGTACCTCAAACTGAAATTGCAAAACTTGACCATACAGAGGTAATAGATGAAGCAATTTCACCAACTTGTAAAACAGAAGGATTTACTGAAGGCATACATTGTTCCGTGTGCGATACAGTTATTGTTGTACGGCACATTGTGAGCAAGCTTCCTCATACTGAAGTCATAGACGAAGCAATAGCACCTACTTGCTCACAAGAGGGAAAAACTAAAGGCAGTCATTGTTCCGTATGCGATGCAATTATTGTAGAACAAGAAACATTAGGTACACTTCCACATAACGAAGTTGATATAATAGGTAGAGAACCAACTTGTACCCAAAAAGGTATGACTGATGGTAAAAAGTGCTCGGTATGTGGCACGGTAATAATAGAACAAACCGAAATTCCCATGAATGAACATACCGCGGGTGATTGGATAATAGATAAAGAAGCAACTCAAACCGAATCAGGAAGTAAACATACCGAATGTACAGTTTGCGGAGAATGGATTTCCACATTAACAATTGACCCAATTGTTTCTCAAGGCTTGAAATTCAAACGCAACTCTGATGGTCAGAGTTATACGGTAACTGGAATAGGTTCTTGTAAAGATACGGATTTAATTATTCCAAGTAGATATAACGACTTGCCGGTTACTAGTATTGGCGCATCTGCATTTCGATACTGCACATCGTTTACAAGCATAACAATACCAGACTCTGTGATAAGTATTGGTGATCGTGCATTTGAAGGTTGTTTTTATCTCACGAGTATAACAATTCCTAATTCTGTTACGAATATTGGTAATTATGCGTTTTGGGACTGTGATTCGCTTACAAGCATAACAATACCAGACTCTGTGACGAGTATTGGTAATGGTGCATTTAGTGATTGTCCAATTCGAACTGCTATTATTCCAACAACTGTCATACCTTATATTTCTAATTCAAATTTGGTTACTGTAATAATTTCAAGTGGTAGCAGTATCGATAGTGAGGCGTTCTATGGTTGTAGTGTTCTCACGAGCATAACAATTCCTGATTCTGTGATAAGTATTGGCAATGATGCGTTCAAAGGATGTGTTTCTCTCCAATACAATGAATATGACAATGTGCTTTATCTTGGAAATGATAATAATCCATATCTCGCATTAATAAAAGCAAAAGATACAAACATTACAAGCTGTGAAATACATAGTGACACAAAAATTATTTATCGTTTTGCATTTGAAGGTTGTTTTTATCTCACGAGTATAACAATTCCTGATTCTGTGACTATCGTTGATGATGTGTTCTATGATTCTCAGATTCAAACTGCTACTATTCCGTCAAGTGCTATACCCTATATTCCTAAGAAATATTTAAATTCTGTAACAATTACAAGTGGTAGTAGTATTGATTATGATGCATTCTCTGGTTGTACCTCTCTTAATAGTGTGATAATCCCATACTCTGTAACTAGTATAGGTGATTTTGCATTCTATGGGTGCACCTCACTTAAAAGTGTGACAATCCCTGATTCAGTAATAAGTATTAAAGATAAAGCGTTCTATAATTGTACATCTCTTACAAGTATAACATTGGGTAATTCTGTAGAAAGCATTGGAAATAGTACATTTTATGGTTGTAGTAATCTTGGAAGCATAATAATTCCCGAGTCCGTGAAAAGTATTGGTTGTGATGCATTCTATGGTGAATTCAAAATCTATTGTGAAGCTGAATCAAAGCCAAGTGGATGGGATTCTAAATGGAAGTATTCTCATCAACATGTAGTTTGGGGATTTCAAGAGTATGGAACAACGTCCGATGGTTTTGCGTGGTACAAAAAAAATGATGAAGTTTGTATTGACAAATATACCGGAAGTAGTAAAACATTAGAAATACCGTCAACAATTAATGATAAAAATGTGACGAGTATTGGTGATTGGGCATTTAGTTGGTGTACCTCGCTTACAAGTGTAATAATTCCTGATTCTATAACGAGTATTGGTGAGAGGGCGTTCTATGAATGTAATAATCTCACAAGTGTAACAATCGGAGATTCCGTGACGAGTATTGGCGATGGTGCATTCTATAGTTGTGAATATCTTACAAACTTAATAATTCCTAACTCTGTGACGAGTATTGGAACTTTTGCATTTTCTTATTGTACATCACTTACAATCTACTGCGAAGCAGAATCAAAGCCAAGTGGTTGGGATGATTATTGGAACTATTCAAACAGACCTGTTGTTTGGGGCTACACAGGTGAATAAATTACCTACAAATCAAAAAGGCAGGGCTAATCGGCCCTGCCTTCGGTTATGTCCAAAACTAATATTCTATAAACTATATCATAGTGAATACTATATTATCATTTAGATGAAACGGAAATAATTAAAAAAAGCACTTGCAATGCAAGTGCTTTTTTGTGGTGCCGGTGATCGGGGTCGAACCGATACGGTATCGCTACCACTGGATTTTGAGTCCAGCACGTCTGCCAATTCCATCACACCGGCGTTCAACAAATGATATTGTATCATAACTTCAAAAAAAAATCAAGTACTTTTTTAATATTTTTTTGGAAAAAATAAAATAATAATGGTTGACAATGCTATTGAAATGGAGTAAAATGAAAATATAGAATTTTTAAGGACGGGGAGGGCTGAAAATGGAAAATAGAGAAGAAATTTTTGAAAGACTAAATTCCTTGCTCCTTGACAAAAAATATGCGGATTTTATGCGTCAGATTGACGAGCTTAACGATATTGATGCGGCGGAGTATCTTGAATCCTTACCCGACGAGCTTATGCTGAGCGCGTTTAGAATGCTTAAAAAAGATGCGGCGGCGGGTATTTTCTCGTTTATGGATTTTGATATGCAGGAAAGTATTATCGAAAGAATGAGTGATACTGAAATCGCGATGATTATTGAAGATCTTTTTGTCGACGATGCGGTTGATATTCTTGAGGAGCTTCCCGCTATAATGGTTAAACGAATTTTGAAGGTTTCGCGTCCCGAAACGAGAAATCTTATAAATAAATTTCTCTCCTATCCCGATGACAGCGCGGGAAGTGTGATGACCGCTGAATTTATCGATTTGCATAAGGAAATGACGGTTTCGTCTGCGATTGGGAATATTCGAAAAAAGGGTGTTGACAAGGAAACGGTTTACGTTGCCTACGTTACGAACGAGTCGCGAGTGCTCGAGGGTATCGTTTCGTTGAAGGATTTGATTTTTGCAAAGCCCGACGATTTGATTGGCGACATTATGGAAACGGATATTCTTTGCGCCAATACGCTCGACCATCAGGAAGACGTTGTTGCGATGATTCAAAAATACGATATGCTTGCGCTACCTATAGTTGACAAGGAAAACAGACTCGTTGGTATAGTAACCGTCGACGACGCTATCGACGTTATTGAAGAGGAGGCAACCGAGGACATCGAAAAAATGGCTGCTATCGTGCCATCTGATAAGCCATATATGCGAGCAGGTGTGCTTGAAATCTGGAAGACCAGAATACCGTGGTTGCTCCTTTTGATGCTTTCGGCAACGTTTACAGGACAGATAATTGCAAGCTTTGAGAGTAAGCTTGCGGCGGTGCCCGTGCTTATCGCGTTCATACCGATGCTTATGGGTACGGGAGGTAACAGTGGCGGTCAGTCATCGGTTACTATTATCCGCGGTCTTGCGGTTGGTGAGATTGAAAAGGGAGATATATGGAAGATTATATGGAAGGAAACGAGAGTTGCGCTGCTTTGCGGCATCGTGCTTTCCGTTTGCAACTTCGTAAAGATTATTTTAGTTGATAATATGCTTTTCCACAATGACGTGTCTATTGAAGCAAATTTGGTTGTTTCGCTCACGCTTATTGCAACTGTTATAGTTGCCAAAATAGTTGGTTGTGCGCTTCCCGTGGCAGCTAAAAAAATCGGTCTTGACCCCGCCGTTATGGCAAGTCCCTTTATTACTACGATTGTTGATGCAGTATCCCTGCTGATTTATTTTGCGATTGCGAGCGCGGTTTTGTTATGATAATAGAAACTGAAAGATTGCTTATCAGGGAATACACCTATGCTGATTTGAGGGGCTGCGCGCTATTATTTGCGACCCCGAAACGATGAAATTTTACCCCAAGCCCTATGATGAAAACGGAGTTCACAGATGGCTCAAATGGTGTATTGAAAGCTACGCGGAAAACGGATTCGGGCTTTGGGCTCTTGAACTGAAGGAGAGCGGCGAATTTATCGGTGATTGCGGAATATCTTTGCAGAATATCGACGGTGAAATTTTGCACGAAATTGGGTATCATATCAACAAAAACTACTGGCGGCTCGGATACGCTAAGGAAGCGTGTCAGGCGGTCAAGGATTGGTTTTTTGAGAATACGGCAAATGATGCTGTGTATTCTTATATGAATGGAGATAATATTGCATCGTATTCTACTGCCGTTTCAAACGGAATGATTAAAATCAAGGAATATGACGACGGAACGGAAATGCTTTGCGTTTATAGGGTTACACGCGAAGAGTGGTTGAAAACTAAAACAAATTAATTTTCAAAGGAGAAAGCTATGGCAATTAATAATTGGTACAAGGACAAGGTTTTTTATCAGATTTGGCCGCGTTCCTTTAAGGACGGAAACGGCGACGGAATGGGCGACCTCTACGGTGTTTACGAAAAGCTTGACTACATAAAGTCGCTTGGCTGTGACGGTATTTGGTTCTCGCCCCTCTACCCCTCGCCCGGTGTTGACTGCGGTTACGATATTTCGGATTATTACGGTATTGCCGAGGAATTCGGCGGTATGGATGCCTTTAAAAAGGTGCTTGACGGTGCGCACGAGAGGGGAATGAAGGTTATTATGGACCTTGTTGTTAACCACACGAGCGATCAGCACGAATGGTTCCAAAAGAGCAGACAGAGAATTGATCCATACACCGACTATTATATTTGGCGTCCTGCAAAGCCCAACGGAAAGCTTCCAAATAACTGGGATTCTCTTTTTGAGGGCAAGGCGTGGGCTTGGGATGACGTGCGCAAAGAGTATTATATGCACCTTTTCGCAATTCAGCAGGCGGATTTGAATATGGACAATCCCCTTGTTCGCGAAGAGGTTAAGAATATCCTTCGCTTCTGGCTCGATATGGGTGTTGACGGCTTCAGAGAGGACGTTATCACGTTCATTTCAAAGCCCGAGGGACTTCCCGACGATAAATTTATGCCCGCTTCAAAGGGAATATTTATGTTCAACCACGGTCCGCACCTCCACGAATATCTTGAGGAATTCAAGCGCGACGTTTTTGATAAATACGATGCGATGATACTTGCCGAAGCGCCCTTGGTTACACCTAAAAAGGCACTTGAATATATCGACGAGAATAACAATCCCGTGCTTGATATGATGATTCAGTTTGCAACTCAAGAGGCGGACAGCTTTATGACCGACTATATCCATATGCCATTTAATCTTCGCAAGCTAAAGAGAACGTATTCAAAGTGGCAGACGAAGCTTGACGGCAAGGGCTGGAATATGCTCTATATTGAAAATCACGATCATCCGAGAATGGTTTCGCGTTACGGAAGTGACGATTTCCAAAAGGAAAGCGCAAAAATGCTTGCGGTTTCATACCTTTTCCAAAAGGGAACGCCCTTTATTTATCAGGGACAGGAGATCGGTATGACGAACTGGTATCCGAGTGACCCCGAAATGTATGAGGACGTTCAAACCCGTTGGCAGTATTTTAACGTTGCAACGAAGAAATCTCCCAAGAAGCGTCTTGAAAGACTGTGGCACGGCTCACGCGACTCCGCGCGTACTCCCGTTCAGTGGAGCGCGGAGGAGAATGCGGGCTTTACAACGGGCAAGCCTTGGTTCTACGTTAATGATAATTATAAGGAAATCAACGTTGCAGACCAGGAGACAGACGAAAATTCCGTTCTCAATTTCTATCGCAAGGCGATCTCTCTTCGCCGTGAGCTTTCCTCTGTGAGAAACGGTAATTACAAGGAATACGGAAAGGCGTCAAGACATCTTTATACCTATTCCCGTGAGGACGGTAAGGAAAAAATCCTCGTCGTTTGCTCTTTCTCGAAGAAGAAGAACAGAAAATGGAAGGTGCCCGAGGGCTTTGACATTTCAACCTCCGAGCTTTTGCTTAACAACTACGAAAGCCTTGACGGCATAACTCTTAAACCATACGAAACAAGAGTATACCGTTGGAGAAAGATTTAGATAAAAAAGTCGGCAATTTGCCGACTTTTTATCTAAGGAAAGAGAAGTATATGAAAAAATTATTGATAACAGGTTTTGAACCCTTTGGTGCGGAGAAGATTAATCCTTCTTGGGAGGCAGTATGCCGATTGCCCGACAAGATTTCGGAATATTCTATTCACAAATTGCTTTTGCCCGTGGTATTTCGGGAAGCTGCTCGAATGGTGATAGAAGAGGCGGATAAAATTTCTGCCGACGTTATTATTTCGGTAGGTCAGGCGGGAGGCAGGAATGCCATAACTCCCGAGCTTGTTGGGATTAATTTGCGAAATGCCAAAATTCTCGATAATTGTGGTAATCAACCCAAGGATGAAACAATAATCGTTGGCGGTGCGGATGCTCATTTTTCAACCTTACCGGTGCGTAAAATAGCTGATATGATAAACGAGAGTGGAATACCTTCACAGGTATCGTATTCTGCGGGTACTTTCGTTTGTAATGACGTGTTATATACTTTACTCGCTCACTACAAGAATACAGAGGTGTTGGTAGGATTTATTCACGTTCCGTTTTGCTCAGAGCAAGGCAAAGAGCTATCAATGCCCCTTGATGATATTGCTAATGCATTAATTATTGCGATAGAAGGTATTGATTAATTCCCATTTAATCGCTTGTGACTGACTGAGGAGCACGCTTCCTTGAGAATTGCGATAAAAAATAATTATTCTGCTACATTTTGCTAATAAATGTGACTAAATATCGGGTATTCTCTTGACACGGGGCTAAAAATGTATTAGAATTATTGTAATTATGTAAAAAAAGGAAAAGGAGAGCTTTTATGGTAGGAAAGGCCCTGGATAGAATTTATGCCGCAAAGGATTTTGCTACTAAAACTGAAAAGAAGGTAATTGACGGGATTTTGAATATTCCGACGAGCGATATAATTTATTTATCAATCAGCGATCTTGCTTCAAGACTTAACGTTGCAGAGGCGACCTTGGTGCGCTTTTGCAAAAAGCTTGGCTACAACGGATTTCAGGAGTTTAAGCTCCATCTTAGTCAGGACGCAGCACTTGTCAGTCAAAGCAACGCGGATTGCGCAACTAAAAAAATCGCGCTTCAAATGGTTGATGCGATTAACGAAACCTCGCGCAGTATAAAGTACAACGATTGCTTGGAAATTGCGGATTTGATGATAAAATCCAAAAAGATTTGTGCCTTCGGCGTTGGTAATTCAGCTATTACGGCAATGGAGATAAGCAACGTTCTTGCCAGAATCGGAATGATGGTGACATATACCCCCGATTCGCATCTTCAGGCGATGATTACGAGTAATCTTACCTCCGATGATATGGTTATTCTCATAAGCGTTTCGGGTAGCACGAAGGATATTATTGATGTTGCGGAAATTGCTAAAAGGAACGGTGTTAAGATTGTGGTAATAACCTGCTACGACCGTTCACCACTTGCCAAATATGCTGACTATATTCTTTTCTCGACAAGGCGCGAGGCAGCTTATGAGGGCGGTTCGGTTTCTACCATAGTTTCTATTTCATATATCATCAACGTTTTGTATGACGCAATAAAGGAAAAGCTTGGGCAGGTAGGATACGAATACACAATGAGGTCCGCTCACAGCGTGGCTAACAAATCACTTTAAAGAGGTGCGATATGCTATTACAGGATAAACAAATAGACAGAATGATTCTCAAGGTCAGACGGCTTGAGCAGATGTATGCGGATTATTTGGTAAAGGAAGTTTTGCGCCCCGTGGTTACCGTTAACAAGGGCGGTAAGGATATTGAGGTCAAAAAAGGCTATAGATGGGGCAGGGATTTTGCTTGCGAGGATTTTTCCTTCGTTGCCGAGGGGCTTCGAGAGGGTGAGAAATATTACGTTTTTGCTGACGCGGGCTCGCCCGAATATCTTATTTACGTTAACGGCAAAAAGGTGGGAATGCTTGACTATATTCCCGATGCCTTTGAGCCACCCGCACGCACGCATAGATACGTTTTGCTTGAAGGTCTTAAAAACGGTGACAGGGTTATGCTTGAGGCGTATTATTCGCATTCTATTTCAGGACTTAACCCCTATGATGTGCCATTTACTTGGTCATATTCAAGTCTTCGAGAGGACAGACCGTTTAATGAGATAGGGCTCGTTATTCTTGATCAGCCCCTGAAGGCACTTTACGAAAAGCTTGTGCTTCTCGGAAAGCTTTATGACGGTACTGCCGACAGATTTCAACGCTCGCAGATAGAAAAGGTATATTTTGAGCTTTTCAAGACGTTGCCTCTTGACAAGGGTGCCCCGGGCGAGGAAAAGGCACTCCTTGGCGCATCGATTATTGACACCTATTTCAATTCTGAAAAGAAATTACCTTACGTTGGAGTTATCGGTCACAGCCATCTTGACACGGCTTGGCTCTGGACGGTTGAGGAAACGAAAAGAAAGCTTATGCGTACCGTTTCCAATGCGGTAACTTTGCTAAAAAGACACCCCGAATATAAATTCTTTATGTCCACCGTGCTTTACCTCAAGTGGATTGAGGACTATGACTCCGAGCTTTTTGCCGAGGTTAAGAAGCTTATTGCGGAGGGCAGATTTGAAGTAAACGGTGCTACTTGGGTTGAGTGCGACGGTAATCTCACGGGCTCTGAAGCGTTTTGTAGGCAGTTCGTTCGCGGTAAGAGATATTTGAGAGAAAAATTCGGATATGAGTCGGATACATTCTGGCTTCCCGATACGTTTGGATATTCCGCGGCTCTTCCGCAGATTATGAAAAAGAGCGGAGTTGATTATTTCCTTACAACAAAGCTTAGCTGGAACGATACGAATATGTTCCCCTATGAAACGTTTATGTGGAAGGGAATTGACGGCTCCGAGGTGCCCGTTCATTTTAATACGATACATACTTGGATTGATGAGCAGGCAGTTTCAAAGCGACTTAACGATATAAGAAATATGCGTGAAACCGACTATTATTTGATGGCTTACGGCTTCGGTGACGGCGGCGGAGGACCCTCTGACGAGATGGTGTCAAGAGCTATTTACACCGAGGCACATTCAAAGGATGCTGTTGTGGAGCATACCACGGTTTCCGACTTTATGAAGAAGGTTAGCGAGCAGGAGCTTCCACAGTATTTTGGTGAGCTTTATCTTGAGCTTCACCGCGGTACTTACACCACAAATCACGGGCTTAAAATGTACAACAGGCGTCTTGAAGAGGCACTTCACGATGCGGAGCTTATTTCCGTGCTTGAGGGTGACAAGGAGGCAAAGGGCTTGACGGACAAGCTCTATGATACTCTTATGCTCAATCAGTTCCACGATATTTTGCCTGGAACCTGTCTTGCAGAGGCAACCGACATTGCTCTTTCGGAGCAAAAGCAGGCACTTAAGGAAGCCAAGGCGTATGTTGGCGGCAAGGGAAGAAAATCCTATTTTAATACCTTGCCGCATTCAAGAGTTGAGATTTTGCCCACTTTGGATAACGGTCAAACCTATGAAGCTGTTGACGGTATTAGAACTGTTGCACCTTACAAATTTGACGCGTTTTCTTATGGAAAGAAGCAAAAGAGCAGCACAATTCCTTTTAAGGTTGAGGGGAACGTTATCACAACTCCATTCGTTCAGGCAACGGTTGAAAACGGTGTGATTTCCTCACTTATTTATCAGGGCAGGGAGCTTGCTTCGGGCAGGGGCTTTAACGTTATTAAGGCATATGAGGACATTCCGTTTATCTACGATAACTGGGACGTTGACGCAGATTATTCGATGAAGGAGAGGGATGTTTGTTTCGTTTCACAAGAGGTTATTTCCGTTGGCGAATACCTCCTTGTTTTGAGAGTTAAGCACGAAATTGCTAAGGACTCCTACCTTGAAACGGATATTAAGTTCCGCTATGATGACCCAAGCGTTGAGTTTGAAAATCACCTTGTTGCAGGTGACAAGCACACTCTTATCAGAGCTGAGTTTGATACTGATATGTTTGCGCAAAGCTATAAGTGTGAAACGCAGTTTGGTAACGTTGAACGAAATTGCTACAATAGGGATAAGAGCGATATTGCAAAGTTTGAGGTGTGCGCACATAAATGGACCGACCTTTCGGAATACGGAATGGGGATTTCGTTGCTTAGCGATTGCAAATACGGTGTTTCCTGTCAGGGCTCGAATATGGGTATAACCCTTCATAAGAGCGGTACTCATCCCGATGCGCGCGGAGATCTTGGCGAGTTCTTCTTCAAATATGCTATTTATCCACATAAAAATGCTCTTTCTATGGATACTGTTAAAAAGGCGTATTCGTTTAACTATGCTCCCGTGCGTACCGCACGCAAGGGTATGACCTTGCCCTTTGCACTTGAAGGAGATAATTCCGTTGTGCTTGAAACTGTTAAGCACGGTGAGGACGGTGGCATAGTGCTTCGTCTTTACGAGGCGCTCGGCGCTACAGCACAGGTTGAACTGATGGCGAGCGGCAAAACGATTACCGAGTGTAATATTCTTGAGGACGAAAAGGGAATGCTCGGAACAGAAAACGCAAAGCTTTCGTTTGCGCCGTTTGAAATCAAAACGATAAAATTATCCTAATTTGACATTTGGACTCAATGAAAATTGAGTCCAAATTTTCACAATACCAATGAAATTAAATTTCAAAAAATATAACGTTTATGAAAATAAATTTTCAAAAACTATTGACTTTATTTGCGTTTGGGTATATAATATATTGAATAGGTATATAATTGATTTTATTATGTGCAAATTGCACAATTTAGATATGACAAAGATGTACAGAAAGGACAAAGAATGAACCATTTAAAGAGAGGATTGATAGTATCGTGCCAGGCGGTTAAGGGCGAACCCCTTTACGGATACGGTATTATGCACTTATTTGCTAAGGCAGCCAAGGAGGGTGGCGCAACCGGTATTCGCGCTCTCGTTGACGATATAGACAGTATTAAGGATGAGGTTGGGCTTCCCATAATTGGTCTTGTTAAAGAGATTTATGAGGATAGCGAGATATACATCACGCCCACTAAAAAGGAAATTGACAGATTGCTCGCAACGAAGTGCGACGTTTTGTGTATGGATGCGACTCTTCGCTCGCGTCCCGAGGGTGAAACGCTTGAAGGCCTTTATGAATATGCTCGCGCAAATGCTAACGGCAGAGAGATTATGGCTGACGTTTCCACTCTTGAGGAGGCAATAAACGCAGATAGACTCGGCTTTGATTACATATCTACCACGATGAGAGGATATACGCCTTATACGGCGCATTATGAAATCCCCGACGTTGATTTCGTAGCAGAATGCCAAAAGCACGTTAAAAATGCGAAGGTTATTGCAGAGGGCGGTGTTTTTGAGGTTTCTCATATGGAGAGGATCTCAAAGGTTAATCCCTATGCTGTTGTAGTGGGCTCTGCAATTACTCGTCCAAAGGTTATTACCGAAAGATTACTTGGAGCTTTGAAATTAGAAGATTGATATGAAGGTAATTTATTTACCCCTTGATGAAAGACCCTGCAATTATTATTTTGCGGGCAGAATTGCCAAGGGCACAGAGGTTGAGGTTATCGCTCCTGAGATGAGTGTTCTTGGAACTAAAAAGAATGCTGCTTCATTTGAGCGCGTATCGGAATTTCTTTTGCAGCACGCAAAAGAGGCGGATGCTTACGTGCTCTCTGTTGATATGCTTCTTTACGGCGGCATTATTCCTTCGAGATTGCACCGCTATGGTGAGGACGAGCTGACAAAAAGACTCTCCGTTCTTGACGAGATAAAGCGAATTAATCCGCGCGCAAAAATTTTTGCGTTTGCCTTGATTATGAGATGTCCCTCTTATTCAAGCGCAGACGAGGAGCCCGATTATTACGAATACTGCGGAAGGGAGATATTCCTTTCGGGGCAGGTTAAGCACAAGCTTGAGCTTGGCATTATTCAGAAGAACGAGGCAGAGGAGCTTCTTGCTTCCTATGAAGAGGTTATCAAGGGAAATCTTCCTGATTTTGAGGCAAGACGAATCACAAACAGGAATATGCTTATAAGGGTGGTTGAAAATCTTCACCGCTCGGTTGATTTTTTAATTATTCCTCAGGACGATTCCGCTAAATACGGATATACCTCTATGGATAGGGAAGCAATCAAGCAGGAGCTTTCAAACAAAGGTCTTGACGAGGTTGCGATGTACCCCGGGGCTGACGAGGTCGGAATGACCCTGCTTGCCCGTGCGGCTTGTGAATACAAGGGAATAACTCCCAAAATTGCTTGCAAATTCGCTCACGAAAATTCGCCAAGTGTTACTCCTCTTTATGAGGACAGACCCGTTGGCTTAACTCTTCCTTTTCAGGTGGAAAGTGCGGGTTGCGTGATTGCTAAAGGTGATGATGCGGATATTGATTTGTATTTGAACTATCCTTCGCGAGAGCCCGTTGAGGTTTGGCAGGAAAAGAGCGTTGGCTATGACGAGCGTGATCTTGATAAGTTCGTTGCGGCAATTAAGAAGAGCATTGAGGATGGCAGAGTTACCGCTCTTGCCGACGGCGCGTACTGTAACGGAGGCGACCGTGAGCTTCTTCAAATGATAAATAATGAGGTGGGGATTCTTGAGCTTTCCGCTTATGCGGGCTGGAACACCTCGTCAAATACCCTTGGAACCGTTATTTGTCAGGCAGTTTTCGTTTATCTTTTCGGCGATAGTGAAGATCAAAAGAGATTTTTGGCTGAAAGAGTTTACGAGGACGTTGGCTATTGCGGTTACGTCAGGGCTTATGTTACGAACAATCTTCTTGCGGATTTGGGATATGATTATTTCAATGCGGGCGAGACCGACGGTGAGGTCGCCAAAATCGTTAGAAGAGAGCTAAATTCATTTATTGAAAAATATTTTACTAATTTATCCCATAGGTTTGAAATAGACGTGTGCAGAATGCCTTGGAAGAGAATGTTTGAGGTTGATCTTTCATTAAAGGAGAAAATTAACTAATCACGTTTAACGGAGTTTTTATGAACAAAAGCGAGTGTGCGACGGAAGCACAAAATTCAAAATTTATTAATAACGGTGTCAAGGGAGTTTGGCACAGACCAAATTCAAGCGAAAGAGAAACTAATCTCGATGAGCTTAGAATTGTTCTTGATGAATTTAAGGAGGCGGGAATAAATCTTGTGTTCCTTGAAACCTTCTATCACGGAATGGCGGTTTATAAAACCGACCTCGTTGATTATCACATCAAGCTTGAGGGCTTTGATTACGGCGAATATCCTGACTATCTTTCCGCTTTTATGGTTGAAGCGGAAAAGAGAGGTATTTCCGTTTATGCCTGGGTGCAGGATTTTTACATCGGATTCAGGGATTATATCCGTCTTGTTACGGAGCGTCCCGAATGGCTCTTGATTAATCAGCAGGGCGAGATCAGACATTTGACCGAGGGGCAGGGCTTTGGAGGATACATTTTCCTCGATCCCGCAAATCCCGAGGTCAGAGATTTCCTTATTTCCGTTTACGATGATATCCTCACAAAGTACCCTAATATAAAGGGACTTAACCTTGACTATATCCGTTATCCCATTTCCGAAATTGAAGAGGGAACTGATACGGGCTATACCAAGGCTTCGATGCGTGAGTTTGCAGAAAAGCAGGGACTTGAGATTGATGACAACATCTCCGTTGCTGAATTCAACAAAATTATTGTTGACGGAGGTCTTGCTGACGAGTGGACGGCTCACAGAGCGGCTTACGTTACGGGTTTTGTTGAAGGTGTTCGCAAAATGATTAACGAAAAGCACAGAGGAAAGCTTATTTCCACCGCGGTTTTTGCGGAAGTTGGACAAACCTATCACTTAAAGAAACAAAATATCAAGGTGTGGCTTGACAACGGATACGTTGATTTCGTTACTCCTATGGTATATTTCTATGAGGCGGAGCAAATATTTGAGTCCGTTTCAAAGATGAAGGCGATGTGCGGCGGAATTCCTTGCTATTCCGGACTTTATACTACGTATCACAATCAAACGACGAGTGAGCTTGCAGAGCATATTAAGGCGAGTGAGCGCGCAGGGGCAGAGGGCTTCGTTCTCTTCGATGCGGCAAAAACATTTTTTGAAGCGAAAGAGGACTACAGGGGCGTCTTGAGTCGCTTGAATGATTAACACGGTTCATTATTATAGTGAAAATAAATAAAAAACAATTAAATTAGGGGGAAAAATGAAAAGAAAAGTTTTAAAAATCAGTATTGTTTGCTTAATCCTTTCTCTTATTGCCATCAGCGTTTGCGTTCTCGCTCTTGAGGGAGAATATACGCGTGACGTTACAAAGTATGGACTTTCGGTTACGGCAAACGGTCAGACGATCACGGGCGTTTATTCCGACCCCGTTGATTACTGGGAAGTAGCAAACGGCGGCTCGCTTAACGATTACGAAATTCGTTACGATACCGTAAACGCAGAGGATTCCGTTATCTACACGGGCTTCTATCCCGACACGACAACGGGACGCGTTGGCGAGGGCATCGTTGAGTACGTTTGCGAAAAGAAGGACAAGGCGTTCGTCGTTACGAGCATCAATACGAGCGGCGACGGTACTACCTACATTCCCTTGAACGGCTTCGTTATCTCTGTGAACAGCGCGGTTGTGTCCGAGCTTGCAAGGGTTGGAGACGAGGTTGCAATCGAGGGTGAAATCAGCATTCCTACAAGAGCGATTGAGTCCACATCGGGTAAGAGAATAGTTGTTGATGCAACTAACGCTAATCGTTCAATGCCTATGGTGGTTTACTATGACTATCAGTTCGGTGAAAAGACAGGTACTAACATATTCGGTACCGAAATGATTTGTAAGTTTGATTTTGATAACAATACGTTCTATGTTGACAGCTTCCGTCCCTTCCTTAGCGGAGATGATTCGGGCTCTGTTATTCCCGATAACGGCTTCGTTCTCAGCGCTTACGGCGAGGGCTATCGCGCTCTTCTTGCCATTAATGAGCTTTTCAAGGTTGGTGACGAGGTGAAGATGGTGGGCTTTGATTACGTTCGCTTTGGTGGAACGGTTTATGGCAACTATGACCATATCAATCCCACAAAGGAAACCAACCCCAACGGTATGGAAACTGCTACCGATGAATTCCCCGCATTCAGAGGAACCGACCAGACGATTATTTATAAGGACGGTTGGAAATATAAGGAATCTAACGGCACGGGTACCAACGTTTACGGCTTTGAAGCAGCGGTTGACGCAAACGGTATCGTTGTTGAGCTTGGCGTTAACGTTTCAAAAATCCCCGAGGGAGGTTACGTAATTTCGGGTCACGGCATTGGACGTGATTTCATTCGTTCAAACGTTGTTCTCGGAGCAACCATCGTTCTTGACGAGGTCAACAAGACCTATTCAATTTCAACGACCCTTAACAGCTACTATGAAAACCTCGTTACTAACGTTCAAACGGTTATCGACGCTGCAAATTCAAGAATTAAGCAGCTTTATGACGTTAATGCTGACGTTATCAACGGATATATCGAGCAGGTTGAAGAGGAGCTTGAAACTCTTCGCGTTCTTAAGGAATCCATAGAAGAGAAGCTTGCTGATCCTGAGCTTACCGAGGACGAGCGCTTGGCATTGCTTATGAATTATAACGACAGCCAGCTTAAAATTGAGAAGCTTCGTCAGAGCATTCTCGTTTCCTCTGCAGAGAGCAAGGCGGTTTCCGCTCGCGCAGTATGGCACAGACCTATTGAAATGACTTATGCAGAAATCAAGACAAACGTTGAGATGTATAAGGAGATAGGCATTAACCTTATATTCGTTGAAACACTTTATAACGGATATTCTTCATTCAGAAGCGAGGTTGAAGAATTCCCCTATCACAAGAATCTTTCGCCTACATATACGGATGAAAACGGTAACGTTTATAACGATTACCTTTCCGCTTTCCTTGCGTGCTGCGTAGAAAACGGAATTGAAGTACACGCGTGGGTTGAAAACTTCTACGTTGGTATCGACCCCAACGTTCAGGTGTTGAAGATGCATCCCGATTGGGTGATGTATAACGAGGACGGAACAACCGTTCAGCGTAACGAGGGCGGTCCTTACTACTTTATCGATCCTGCAAACAAGGACGTTCAGGATACGCTTATTGCTTATTACAATGAGCTTCTTACCAAGAATCCCGATTTGGCGGGTCTTAACCTTGACTATATCCGTTATCCCGTTTCAAGCGCGGATGAGGATACCGGCTTTACGATGGCTGCTATGCAGGGCTTCTATAATCTTCTTGGCAAGGAATTTACAGAAAATCAATCCTCTACAAGAGAAAAGATGTATAACAAGTTCAAACAGTTGTTTGATTCTAACTATCTTCTTGGCGGTCAGAAGGAAGCAGATGCTAACTACAAGCAATGGGTTGATTACCGTATGAGCGTAGTTACCGAATACGTTCGTCGCATCAAGAATGAGGTTAAGGACGCTAATAACGTTATGCTCTCCACCTCCGTTTTCGCTTCATTGACAGAGTCAACGGATGCGAAAAAGCAGGATTGGAGAACCTGGTTCCTTAACGGATGGATCGACCTTGCAACTCCTATGGCATACTACAACGATGCTACGGATGTTAACGCAAGAGTTAAGGATATGATCCTTATGGCAGGTAACAACTGCTTGTACTATACAGGTATTGCTTCTTCCTATAGCGGACTCCCTGCTTGGCAGAATAAGGAGCATATTGAAGCATCATACAATGCAGGTGCCAACGGATACGTAATCTTCTGCTCAACTCAGATTATCGGTCACGAGGACGTTCAGAATGCACTTATGAGCGGTGTTAACACCAAATGGGCGGTATTGCCTCACGCGGATATCGACGTTGTGCTTAACGCGATGTTTGAAAGCATTCTTGACAAGGCGGACAGACTCTACATCCCCGCAGGCGGTATGACGGAGGAGCAAAAGGCAGAGCTTGAAGCGATTTTTGATGAAATTCTCGCAATGCCTCTTGAGGATGCCGAGGATATTTACGATATCGTTAAGGTGCTTCAAAAGTTGTCAAAGACGGATATAAAGAATTATGCAAAGGGATATTCCCGTCAGAGAATTATCGAGCAGCTTAACGAGCTTGCAGATATGCTCGACGCAAGAATCTCAATGAAGCTCATTGAGGATGGTGAATGGGATCCCGAAACTGAGCCCACGCGTCCTTCATTTGAGGAAGAGAACAGCAATACTCCCGTTGTCCCCAATCCTCCTGTTAACGACAATACCAACGATAGCAATAACACTCAAGAACCGGCAGAGCTTGGATTCTTTGCAAGAATTATTCAGGCGATCATCCTCTTCTTCAAGAGATTGTTTGGCTTGGCTTAATAAACCTCAATTTTAGAAATGAAAGGGAGGGGTTGTTATTAAAGGTATAGCAAAAATTTTTGTTGTATTTTTGGCTGTTGCCGTATTAGGAAGTTCTTTAATGTCCGCATCTGCCTTGCAGATGTTGAATGATGAATGCTTTATGATTAAACGTGCAAGTGTTACTGCATCCTCTCTTAATTCTACCTATAATAGTGCATCTAACAAGGTTAGTTCAGCTGTGAAATCTGCAAAAACTAAGCTTTCACAGCTGTATGACCTTGATAAAGAGCTTATCGATGACTATATTTCACAAGCTAAAAGTGAAATAAAGAGGATGGAAACTCTTAAAAGTAATATTTCAAATCTTCTTAACACGAGCCCAAACAGTTCACAGATTGATACTTTGGCTCAGCAATTCAATGAAGCTAATGCGCGTGTTGAGGAGCTTTGTACTCTAATTAATGTATCCTTGGTTGAAAGTAAGGTGGTTTCGGCAAGAGCAACGTGGTATCGCCCAAGCGAAAAAACGTATGCCGAGATAAAAGCCAATGTTGAAATGTTTAAATCCATTGGCATCAACCTTATATTCCTCGAAACCTTTTATCACGGAATGAGTGCGTTCAGAAGTGATATTAGCGATATTCCTTATCACACAAGTCTTGCTGGGTCCTATATTGACAACGAAAACAAAATAATGTATGAAGATTATCTTTCTGCATTTGTTGCTTGTTGCGTTGAAAACGGTATTGAAGTGCACGCTTGGGTTGAAAATTTCTACGTTGGAATTAATGCAAACACTAAAATCGTTGTAGAGCATCCCGATTGGGTTGTGTATAACGATGACGGAACGATTACTCAACGTAAAGAGGGTGGGGCATACATATTTATTGACCCTGCTAACAAGGATGTTCAAGATTTGCTTATCGAATACTATAATGAGTTGTTCCGTAAGTATCCCGAGGTAAAGGGACTTAATCTTGACTATATCCGTTATCCAGTTTCGAATAGAACGGAAGATACGGGTTTTACAATGGCTGCAATGAAGGGCTATTATGAAGTTCTCGGTAAGGAATTTACCGATAATCAGCTTTCTGATAGAAAGACGATGTACAATAAGTTCAAGCAGTTATTTGACAAAAATTATCTTTTAGGTGGACAAACCGAAGCCGATGAAAATTACAAGCGTTGGGTTGAATATAGAACTCAAGTGATTACGGATTTTGTTTATCGCGTAAATCATGAGGTGAAAAATCCAAACAAAATCGTTCTTTCAACCGCGGTGTTTGCCTCGCTCAGTGAATCCTTGAATTCCAAAAAGGCGGATTGGCAAACTTGGTTTAAAGATGGTCTTATTGAAATTGCAACACCAATGGCTTATTATTCAACGGCATCTGCAGTTTTGTCAAACGTAAAGTCGATGATTTCCATTGGAGGAAACAAATGTCTTTATTATACAGGCATCGCGTCCTCATACAGTGGATTGCCCGCATATCAAAATAAAGAATTTATCGAGGCTTCATATAGCGCGGGCACTTGCGGATACGTAATATTCTCGGGTGCGCAGATAGTCGGGCATCAGGACGTTCAAAACGTGCTTTCAAGCGGAGTTAACAATAAGTGGGCAGTTTTGCCACACGCATCCGTTGACGTGATACTTAAAGCAAGCTTTGACGATCTTTTAGATAAGGTCGATAGAATTTACGTTCCGTCAGGCGAAATGAATAGCGCAAACAGAGAAGCGCTTAAGGAAAAATTAGATGGTATTTTGCAAATGCCATATTCCACTCAAGAGGAGATTGAGGCGATATATTCAGCACTTCAAGAGCTTTTGAATGGAGAGCTTAAATCTTTTGCAACGGGATATTCCTTGCAAAGATTGACTGAAAACGTCGATTATCTTTCAGATATTATTAAAACAAGATCGCTTATGCCAATCGTTAAAGAGGAGATAGCTCCTCCCGTTGAAGAACCCGACCAAAATCCTGATAAGGAACCCGATAAGGAGCCGGATGACAACGGAACGACTGACAATGATGGCGGTGAAACTGATAATGAGGAAGATAAAACTGACGATACAAACAATAATGACGGTGTTAATGATGAAAAAGATGAGTCAGGTAAGCAACCGTCTGTCGTGGCCCCCGCAAAGAAAAGCTTTTTAGTTAGATTAATTGAAGCAATTATGCTTTTCTTTAAAAAGTTGTTCGGCTTGGCTTGAAAGCCGAATTTAAATGATTTTCAGATGCATAGCATCTTAAAATAAATAATTTAAAATACTTAGGAGGTATTATTATGAAAATGTCAAAATTTTTGACAGCCATCGCGTTGATCCTCGTATTAATCGTTGGATTAACAGCATGTCAGTTCCCAGGAACTAACGTTCCCACGGAACCCACAAACACAACCCCCACGACTCCTACGACTTCTCAAAAACCTGTTGATCCCACACCTGATCACGAATGTGAGAGCGTATGTCCCACTTGTGGTTTGTGCTTGGATGCAGCGTGTGCAGAAGCAGTTTGTTCAGCTAAATGTGAGGGACATCAGTCCACTCCCGCTGAATCCACACCTGTAATCACAGTTTCTCCCGACCACATCGAAATGAATGCAGGTCAAGAAATTGATTTGATGTTCGGTGTTACTGTAACAGATGAACTCGACGAAGAACCCAAGCTCATTATCGAAGATGATGACGGATTCGATGCCGACGTTGAAGGCACTTACACAATTACATACCTTGCACAGAACAAGTTTGGTAAGACAGCAACAGCTACAAGAACAATTGTAGTTAACAAAGCGCTTTCCGCTCTTTCACTTGAAGTTCAGAAGAACCTTCTTGGTGAAAACAAATGGCAGGGAACAATCCTCAACTTTAAAAATCATGAATTTGTAACTCTTTCAGAAAACGCAACACTTGATAAGCAGAGTGGTGTATTCTACAATGCAAGTGCAGACGCTATCACAGTTACAATTTCTAACAGTGACTATGCGGTAGTAGCTATTATCACAGCTAACGGCGTAGTAATCGAAGGCCGCGACGGTGCAAACAATAAGCTCGTTAACGCAGAAAACCCCGTTCGTTCATCTACAACAGCAAAGCTTGCTAATATCAACAAGGTTGCTGATGATATGGTGATCCCCGCAGGCGGTTATGCAATCGTAGTTCAGTCCGGTTACGCAGGTACAGGCGTTGACTTCGACGGACGTAACTTCGTTAACTACAACGTAATCGGTACATACGGCAACGTAGTACGTCTTGTATGGGCTGATACAGCTGAAGTTCTTACTCCTTACGTTGACCAGGCACCCGTTATTTCCGGTAACAATACAGATATCGTTGCAGGTAACGGTTTCGAACTTGCTACAGGCATTCTTGCAGGCGTAACAGCTAAGGATGATAACGGTACATTTGATCCTTCTGATGACGTAACAGTAGAAATTACAATTACTAACGATGGTGGATTTGATATTTCCAAAAACGGTGTTTACACAATTACTCTTTCTGCTACAGACGGAACAAATACAACAACAGCAACTCGTAAGGTTGAAGTTACAACAAGTGCAGTAGAGGTTATTGTTAACGGTAACGTTCATACAACAGTAGATAACCTTATCGCAGTAGATAAGGACCTCACAGTTCTTGGAAAATACACATTCGTAATTTACACACCTAACTACAATGGCGGTCTTAACTGGGCTAACGGTTGGGGCGAAGCGTTCGTAATCAACGCTTATGGCGAAGTAGTTCGTATTTACGACGGTGCTAACGGTAAGTATTATGACCTTGAAAATCCTGCAGGTGTTACTGATGCATCTAAGTGCACAGCAGCAGGTTATTTGACAGAGGCATTCAATTCTCGTCAGGAAGGCGAATACCTTCTCGTTGCTCCCAACGGTAACGGTAACGTTACAAGAAGTTTCTTGCTTTCAAACCGTGTAATCGGTGCGAAGGTAGTTCTTCCCGGTATTGCATTCGCTCACAAGTGTGAGAGCGTTTGTGTTCAGTGTGGACTTTGCCTTGATGCAGAATGCACAGATGCAGCTTGTGAAGCTAAATGTGCAGGTCACGTTCACAACTGTGAAGACATTTGCGAAGTATGTGGCAAATGTACTTCTGATTGCGACAACGAGGTTTGCGCTGCTAAGTGTGACTGTGTAACAGTTGTAGTTGGTGAAAAATCTCTTAAAGTTGCTGCAGGTACAATCGCTATCGATGTTGCAGCTCCTTCTCTTGGTTCTTATAACTTCGTAGTTTATACATATGCTTTCAAGGCAGAGAACGCAACTCTTTCCTATAACAACGGCTGGTCTCAGGCGTTCATCCTTAACCAGTACGGACAGGTTGTTCGTATTTACGACGGTGTAAGCGGCGGTAAGTACTTCGATGCTGCTAACAGAGCAGGTATCGTTGACGGTACTATCACAACCGCAGCTAATATTTTGAAGGATGCTTACGCATCTCTTTCCGAAGGTGAAACACTTATTCTCGGTGCTAACGGCGGCTTGAACGGTAACGCAGGCCGTAGCTTCCTTGGCGGTGTTCGTACAATCGGTCTCATCGCAACAATTCCCGGTGTAACGTTCGCAGCTCTTCCCGAGCACGCTTGCGAAAGCGCTTGTGCAGAGTGCGGCAAATGTATGGATGCAACCTGCATTATGCCTGCGTGCCTTGCTCAGTGCGCTTGCCACAGATGTGAAAGCATTTGTGCTAAGTGTAACGGATGCTTGGATCCCGCTTGCACAGAAAAGGCGTGTGAAGTAAAGTGCTCTTGCCACGATTGTGAAAGTCTTTGCGCTATCTGCGGCGGATGCGGTGATATGGAATGCACAAATGACGTTTGCGCAAAGAAGTGCGTATGCACAATGACACCTGAAACAGGTAAATATTTTGCTATTAATGGTACATCTGTTTATCTTGCAAGCTTTTACTACAATGAAGATGTAACGAAGGATACTTGTCATAAACGTGAACTTCTTATATTTGATAAGACATATACAGGAACTATAACAAGTAGTTCGATTAACGGATATGGTGTTGCATTTGTTCTTGATGCTACAGGTACTTTCGTAAAAGCTTATACTTGGGAAGGTATTTATGTTTACGGACAGGATAAGAAAGCAATAGATTATTCTGCAGGTGATGGCTCATACGCAGCAAGAGCTTGGAGTGAGCTTGAAAACGGTGAAACACTCATCATTTTCGCTAATGCTGCAACTACAACAGATGTTCGTAAGACATGGGCACTGCCTCTTTGTTCAACAGCGCTCGGTAAGACCGCAGTTTTGACAGGATACACATTCGGTCAAATTGCTCCTCACTCTTGTGAAAATGTATGTCCCGCTTGTGGACTTTGCCTCAATGCAGAGTGCGCAGAAGAGGTTTGCGCTTCTAAGTGCCAGGGACACGAGGTTGTTCATTCTTGTGAGAACGTATGTGAATACTGCAGTAAATGCACGAATGCTGATTGCGCAGAAACGGTTTGTGCTACAAAGTGTGCAGGACACGTAGGTGAATTGCATATTTCAATTGGAACACATAATAAGGTTATTGCAGCAGGTGAGTGGGCACTCAATGCTGAAATTACATCAGGAACACAGGGTAAGTATTCTTTGTGGATGTTTACTAATGATTATACAGGAACAAAGCCCGTTCTTGGATATGGTTCCGCTATGCTCCTCGATGCTGAAGGTAAGCTCATTAGAATTTATGACGGTGCGAACGGACAGTATTGGATTAACGGCGCGCAGGGAACTAAGCCCTCTGGATATAGTGGTGCTGATTATACAACTGTAGCTTGGAAAGAGCTTTCAGAAACTCCCGGTGGTACACTTATTATTTGTGCTCAGAATGCTCCCACAGACTTGAGAGCTTGGGTACGTGGTTTCCGTAGTGCTACATATTTCAATCAGGTAATGGCACTTGTTGAAATCAAATAATTTAATCAATAACACAAAAACATTTTAAAAATATACCCCATCGCCTTCGGGCGATGGGGCAACAGAGAAGAGAAAAAAATGAAAAAATTATTTACTTCTTTAACGGTTGTA
>JAFVRQ010000047.1 GCA_017504245.1 Clostridia bacterium
GGCGGTTAAGTAAAATTTGAGTGGCGTGCCAATCAAATTACTTGCCGTCTTACGACGTCATTTTGCGAGCAAAAACGTAATTTGAGCTATATTTTGCAAAACTTTGGTGCTACACTGCCCAACGCAAATGTTTTTCCGTTTGCAAACAAACGAAAAAACCGCGCTTTGCTACTCTGCACATAGAGTTTTTGATAGCAATATGATTTTATACGGATAATAGTTAGTTCTTGTTTACGCGCGGGTGCACAGAGTGCCCCCCCTACAAGTGAGTACGTAGCCGTATTGATGTCGAAACGGCTACGCACTCATTAGCAAATCACAGATTTTGCGAATATATGAGCAAAATCGTTATGTGTCAACTCGTTGACACGATTTGCGCGGCTCCATTCACATTCCACGATTAAAAAGTTTTTGGTTCTTTTTTCAAAAAGAACGAAAGAATCCTAATTTAAACTAACTTTAACTCCCCGATAAATCAAAATTTGAAAATTTAGGTGCTGATTTATTGGTGAATTTAGTATAAAGGGTGTAGGCTGGTGAATATTTTGTGAATAAATAATCGGAATTGTGAATAAAAACACATTTTGTTGTTAAATTTTTTGAAATAACTTGATTATTGGATTTTTTTGTGATATAATCTTCAATAGCGTGAATATACGCTTCTATTTTTTAAGAGGATAAAATTTATGAAAAAACCAATTAAGAAAAAGAAAAAAGAGCCCTGGATGAAAAAACGCCACGCGGTAATCACCGCCACGGCGAAATTTCTGTTAAAGCCCTATATCAAATCAAAATACGGCATCACGATGGAAAAATTCAAGGAGCAGGGCGACAGGCAGTATTTGATAATTGCCAATCATCAGACCGGCTTCGATCAATTCTTTGTGGCTTATGCGTTCAACGGCCCTGTTTATTATATCGCAAGCGAGGATATTTTCTCGATGGGATTTATTTCCGACCTTCTTCGCTTTGCAGTCAATCCAATTCCGATAAAAAAGCAAACAACGGACATCTCCGCTGTGTTAAATTGCTTGAGAGTGGCTCGCGAGGGCGCAACCATTGCGCTTTTTCCCGAGGGTAACCGTACCTACAGCGGTCATACGGAATACATAAATCCAGCTATCTCTATGCTTGCCAAAAAGCTCTCGCTCCCCATTGCCGTTATGAAAATGGAGGGTGGATACGGAGTTGCTCCGCGTTGGGGTGACAAGGTAAGAAGAGGCAAGATGCGCTCCTATGTTTCGCGCGTGATAGAGCCCGAGGAATACAAGGCTCTTTCCGACGATGAATTCACGAAGCTCATCAACGACGAGCTTTTCGTTGACGAGGCAAGGGTTGACGGCGAATATACTCACAAGCGACTTGCGGAGTATCTTGAAAGGGCGATTTATTACTGTCCGAAATGTGAACTTTCAACATTTGAGAGTCACGGCGACGAGATGGAGTGCAAAGGGTGTGGTATGAAGGTAAGATATCTTCCCACAAAGGAGCTTCAAGGTGTTAACTGTGAGCTTCCCTACCGTTTCGTTGCGGAGTGGTATGAGGATCAGATGAGATTTGTTAACAAGCTTGACCTTCTTTCACTTACAAGTGAGCCGATCTACTGCGAAAAGGGTGCTATTGACGAGGTAATAGTTTATAAGAACAAGAAGAAAATAAGCGACAACGTTCAAATATCCCTTTTTGGCGACAGAATTGACGTTGCGGGAGAGAATGCGAATTTTGTGTTCGCGTTTGACGAGATAAGAGCTATCACGGTTTGCGGAAAAAACAAGCTCAATCTCTATTACGGTAATAATGTGTATCAAATAACGGGCGGCGAGCGTTTCAATGCTCTGAAGTACGTCAACTTCGTTTTCCGTTACAGAAATATAAGAAGATCAGAAAAAGGAGAAAAATATGACGAATTTTTGGGACTCTAACGTTTGGGGCTTTATGCTCTTGATGGGCTTGCTGCTTGGCAGCTTACTCGTTGCCAATATTTTTAAAAGACGCGTGCCCTTTCTTAAAAACTCTCTCGTTCCAAACTCCGTATTGGGCGGAATTATTATTCTTTTGGTTGAATGGATTTACAAGCTTATCACAGGCGAGCAATTCTTTTCAGCGAATATGTTCGGCGTTGACGGACACGACACGCTTGAGATAATTACTTATCACTGCTTAGCTCTCGGTTTTATTGCGTCCTCGCTTAAAACAACGGGCGGCAAGATAACGAAAAAACGCTTTAATGAGATTATCAACACGGGTGTTACTACCGTTTCAACCTATCTTTTGCAGGGTATCGTGGGTATGGTTATCACGCTCATTGCCGCGAACCTGGTTGCAGGATTCTTTGGTGCGGCAGGTATTTTGCTCCCCTTCGGCTACGGTCAGGGTACCGGTCAGGCACTCAACTGGGGCGCGATTTATGAGGCGGATTGGGGCTTTGTTAACGGCAAGAGCTTCGGACTTACCATTGCGGCTCTCGGATTTTTGTCCGCGTCAATCGGCGGTGTTATTCACCTTAACGCACAGAAAAAATCCGGCAGACTTAAATTATCACAAAGAACCGATGGCGGCACTCATTATGAAAAGGTTGAAGATTACAATGAGATTCCTATGCAGGAGAGCGTTGATAAAATCACAGTTCAGCTTGCATTCATTTTCGTTGCATACTGTCTTGCGTATGCGCTTATGGTGATTCTTGGCAATTTGATACCCGGAATGAAGGCGACTATCTACGGCTTTAACTTCCTTCTTGGCGTGCTTACCGCGACCCTTGTTAAGGTTGTTGTTAACAAGCTTTATCTTAAAAAGATTATCACAAGAAAATACACCAATAACTTCCTTATGACGCGACTTTCCAATCTTTTCTTTGATATAATGGTCGTTGCGGGCGTTGCGGCTATCCGTCTTGACGCGCTTGAGCAGTATTGGGGCATTATGGTTATTCTCGGTGTTGCGGGACTTGTTGTTTCTTATGTTTATAACCGCATTATTGCGAAAAAGCTCTTCCCCGAATACTATGAGGAGCAGTTTATGGCGATGTACGGTATGCTTACGGGTACTGCGTCAACGGGTATTATCCTTCTTCGTGAGCTTGACCCCGAATTCAAGACTCCCGTTTCCGACAACCTCGTTTATCAGAACTTCCCTGCGATAGTTCTCGGCTTCCCTCTTATGATTCTTGCAAATCTCGCTCCGAAAAATCCCATTTTGACGGTTATAATTTTCGCGGCAATGTTCCTTGCTTTGAATATTTTTTTGTTCAGAAGCTTCATTTTTAAAAAGAGAAAATAAGATAAAAAACACAAAAGCTCCCTTCGTTTAGGGGGCTTTTTTGCTTCAAATTTTGATTTATTGGGGAGTTAGTTATAGTAAAAAAGGACGCTTTTTGAAAAAAGTAACATCCCTTTTCTTTGTAACTATCCCGATAAATCAAAATTTAAACGTTAAAAAGGAAGGTCTTATTTATTGCCTTCCGTTTTTTTAAAATTATTTTGTTAATAGGTGCAAGCACTCCTCAAATTTAACACCGTAGGGGTGGTTTTCTCTGTCGGGGAGAGTTTGGGCGATGCAGGCAATGGTAAAATCAACCGCTTGTTGAGTTGCCGAGTAAACGTCGTTGCCCTTTGTGAGCGCTCCGCAAAGCACACTCGAAAAAATATCACCCGTTCCGTGAAAATAGCAATCCAGATCATTACCATACAAATAGCGGTATTCACCGCACTCCGCGTCATAGGCAAGCGCACCGTGACGTCCGTCACCGTATTTTACACCCGTGATGACAACCTTTTTAATACCAAGCGCCAGAAATCCGTCAACAAGCTCCTTGATGTACCCCTCGTCGTATTCTCCCTCGTTTTTAAATTCCTTACCGAGAAGCAGGCACGCTTCCGTAATGTTCGGACAAACAACGTCCGCAATTTTCACAAGCTCAAGCATTTTCGAGGGGAATTCTGCAGGAAATCCGGGATAAAGCTTGCCATTGTCAGCCATAGCGGGATCAACAAAAATCAGCGTATCGTCATTTTTAGTCATTTCTATGAATTTTACCGTGTCCTTTATCTGCGTTTCGTTCGCAAGATAGCCCGTATAGAGTGTGTCCAGGGATATTCCTTCCCTTCTCCAATGCTCCGCAATGGGCAAAAGCCAATCGGATATGTCGCAAACCGTGTAGCCCGTAAAGCCCGCTGTGTGCGTGGATAAAACCGTGGTCGGCACGATGGCACACTCTACTCCCATCGCCGAAATTACGGGCAAGCTCACCGTTATCGAGCACTTGCCAAAGCAGGATATGTCCTGTATCGTTGCAATTCTTTTCATAATATTTATACCTCTTTAATATAATTTCAAATTTTGATTTGTAGGGGAGGAGTTACAAAGTTAAAAATGGGTCGCTCTTGAAAAAGCTCCGCAAAACTTTTGTGGCGCTTTGCCCAACAGAAATATTATTTGTGCTAAGTCCACAGACTCCGCGCAACTCGCGTGACTCACTTCTTCGCGCTCGTCACAAATGTTTTTACCGCACGAGTGCGATAAAAACCACGCCTTGCTACACTGCACATAGAGTTTTTATATGTGCTTATGGCTATGCACAACCAAAGTAAATTTTAGAAAATCGAGCCATCGGTTTGATTTTCGTAGTACGGATAATAAAATGTCCGTTGAAAATTTATTTTCATAAGGATATTTTGTTATTTGTACCGCAAATTCGCTCGCGAATTGCGAAAATTTACGTCGAGTCAGCTCACATCCACGCGATTGTTTTGCCGCGCTTTTTCAAAAGTGCGCGCCCGCCGCGCAGGCGATTTTGTTTTAACTAACTTCTTGATAAACCCCAATTTATCTATCATTTTATATAACACTTCGTAATTTTATAACAAATTTGAATTTTTGTCAATAAATTCGTCAAAAATATATTGAAAATCCAAAAAAAATATTGTATAATTGATTCATCAAGCTATTCCAAAGGAGGATAAATTATGGAACTTAAGGGATCAAAAACAGAAAAAAATCTCAAAGCCGCTTTTTCAGGCGAAAGTGAGGCGAGAAACAAATACACATATTTCGCGTCCGTAGCTAAGAAGGAGGGCTTTGAACAGCTCGCTGAAATTTTCCAAAAGACTGCGGACAACGAAAAGGAGCACGCTAAAATGTGGTTCAAGCTTCTTGGCGGAATCGGCAACACAGAAGCCAACCTCAAGAGTGCTGCAGAGGGCGAAAATTACGAATGGACCGAAATGTACAAGACCTTCGCCGATGAAGCGGAGGAAGAGGGATTCCTCGATATCGCCGCAAAATTCCGTATGGTAGCAGAGATCGAGCGCACGCACGAGGAAAGATACCTCGCGCTCCTCAACAACGTTCAGATGCAGACAGTATTTGAAAAGGGCGAGCAGGTTATGTGGGAATGCCGCAACTGCGGTCACCTCGTTGTTGGCAAGAAAGCCCCCGAGGTTTGCCCCGTTTGCAACCACCCCAGAGCTTATTTCGAGGTTAGAAAAGCGAATTATTGATACAAAAGCAAAAACCACCTTCAAGTGAAGGTGGTTTTTGTTATTCGCAATAAAACTCATCAAATTCCATTTGAGTGGGTTTTCGTAAATGTATTTTTTGATTTTTTCATAATCACGATAATCTCTGATTATGTGTTCGTAAGAACGCGATTGCCATATATTATATCCGTACTCTTTATTGCAAAATCTTTTAAAAGTCGAAATAAATTTTGAATATTCGCTGTTCGCTTTAGTCGCTTTAGATAGCAAGCATTTTCTATGCTGTACGCATATTGTTATAAAATATACTGCAGTGTCATTATAATCATATTCTTTTAAACGAGGACTTTTTCTCTTCGGCAAATCACTCATATCTCTCTTCCCTTTCCTCCTCTTCTCTCAACTCCCTACCGATTTTGACAAGGCGGGAGGAGGCGAAGAGCATAGTTACTATGCCGAGGAGGAGGACGGTTGCCCAATGGTGATTATGTGTGAAAAACATCACCGCGGCAACGATATAAAGGATTGCAGATGCGATATATATCAAAATCGCGGGTATATACTCTTTTCTCATAGCATCAGAAAAGTCCAACGATCTCGCCGTTTTCATCAACGTCGATTTTTTCTGCTGCGGGGATTTTGGGAAGTCCGGGCATCGTCATAATGTCACCCGTAAGAGCAACCACAAACCCCGCGCCCGCGCTGACCTTAACGGATTTTATCGTCACGGTAAAGCCCTCGGGTGCGCCCAAAAGATCTTTGTTATCGGAGAAGCTATACTGCGTTTTTGCCATACAAACGGGGCATTCGCCAAAGCCGAGAGCTTCAAGGCGTTCAATCTGCGCCCTTGCCTCGTTGGTAACAGCAATTCCCTCTCCGCGATAAACGTTTTTAACGATTTGCGCGATTTTATCTTCAATCGAGCCGTTAAGTGAATAGGAATAATCAAACGCCGAGTTGTCAAGCTCACAAAGGCGAACGACCTCGCGCGCAAGCTCAACTCCGCCTTCGCCGCCCTTAGCCCAAACGTCAGAAAGAACAACATTCACACCGAGCGCGCGGCATTTTTCTATGATAAACTCTACTTCCCTTTCGGTATCCGTTGGGAATTTGTTGAGCGCCACCACGCAGGGAAGGTGATAAACGTCCTTTATATTCGAAAGGTGGCGCAAAAGATTTGGTATTCCCCTCTCAAGCGCATCGAGATTTTCGCTTGAAAGCTCGTCTTTGGCAAGTCCGCCGTGCATTTTAAGGGCGCGAATGGTCGCAACAAGCACCACCGCATTGGGCTTGAGTCCCGTCATTCTGCACTTTATGTCAAGGAATTTTTCAGCGCCGAGATCTGCGCCAAAGCCCGCCTCGGTAATAGTGTATTTCGCTGTTTTAAGCGCCATTTTCGTAGCGATTACGGAGTTACAGCCGTGCGCAATATTCGCAAAAGGTCCACCGTGAACGAACGCAGGCGTTCCCTCAAGCGTTTGAACGAGATTGGGAGATAATGCGTCGCGCAAAAGTGCCGTCATAGCGCCTGCCGCCTTCAAATCGCCCGCTGTCACGGCCTCGCCGTCAACGTTATAGGCAACTATCATTCGGGAAAGTCGCGCCTTCAAATCGTCAATTGACGAAGCAAGGCAGAAAATTGCCATAACCTCGCTCGCGACAGTAATATCATATCCGTCCATTCTCGAAACTCCGTCAACTTTTCTTCCGAGTCCGTCCTGAACCGTGCGGAGCTGACGGTCATTCATATCAACGCAACGGCGCAGGGTTATTTTTTCGGGGTCGATGCGAAGCTCATTTCCTTGATAAATATGGTTATCGAGCATTGCGCAGAGCAAGTTGTTAGCCGCGCCGATTGCGTGAAAATCGCCCGTAAAATGCAAATTTATATCCTCCATCGGCACAACCTGGGCGTATCCGCCGCCCGCGGCACCGCCCTTTATACCGAAAACGGGTCCTAAAGATGGCTCGCGGAGTGCCGTAACCACACTCTCGCCGATTTTTGCAAGTCCGTCGGCAAGACCTATTGTCGTGGTCGTTTTCCCCTCACCTGCAGGCGTGGGGGTAATAGCCGTTACAAGCACTAATTTTCCATCGGGCGTGTCCTTCTTTGCATCAAGATAGGAAAGCGAAATCTTTGCCTTGTGCTTGCCGTATGGCTCAACAAAATCCTCGTCAATCCCCGCTTTGTGCGCTATTTCTAAAATATTCTTCATTTTGCAAAGCTTTGCAATTTCAATATCGGTTAAATATGCCATTTTTTCAATCCTCCTTTGAGGTGATATTATATTGTTTTTATTATATCAAATATGTTTTACCTTGTCAATACGCGATAAAAGAAAACGGTAAATTGGGATTTAGTGGGGAGTTGAAAAAGTTAGTTAAAGTTAAGATCGCCTACGCGGCGGGCGCCCACTTTTGAAAAAAGTGGGTCAAAACAATCGCTTGGTGTGTTTAGATTATGCGTAAATTTTCGATAATTCGCAAACGAATTATCGAAAATTTACTCTGTTAAACTATAGCCGTTTGATAACGAAATGGCTTCGTTGGATAGTAGCAAATTGGATTTTTCAAGGTGCCTGCCAACACCGAGAAAAATCATTAGTGTCAACTCGTTGACACGATTTGCGCGCCTTTTAATAAAAACCCACTTATAAAAAGTTTTTGGTTCTTTTTTCAAAAAGAACGAAAAAATCCTAATTTAAACTAACTTCTTCTCCCCCGACAAATCAAAATTTGAACGTCAAGCAAAAAAGCGGACCTCGGTTTGAAGTTCGCTTTTGTTGTTTTTGTTTATTAATTTAAGCTTCAACGGGGGCAGTCTCTTCCTTTTTTTCAAGCTTTTTTGCCTTTTTCTGCTCCTCGATTATCTTGAACATTTCCTCAGCCGCGAGCTTGGATTTGCAAACGACCTCCTTATGCTCCTTGGGGAAGGCATAATAGAAGATATTATTACTTCCAATGCCGATAACGTCGTCGATCTGATACCAATAAGGAATTGCCTCGCAGGTATAGGACGATTTTGCACTTTGGTGATAATCAAGCTTTCCGCCGCAGCCGGTGAGGTGGAAGCCCTCGGTGTTGTGCGCTATTCTTCCTTCACCGATTTTATACATTGACTTGGTGTTCACGATGGTCATAATATCGCAGGGGAGATCGTAGCCATACGTTCCGTCAAGAATCTCACGGCGAACACATTCGCGCTCCCATTTGTACCAATCGGGAACGTGGTCGAAATAGTCCTCCCCCTCGGTTGCCTTTAAGTAGCCGAGCTCGGTAAGCTCCCACTTTTTGCCGCATTCGTGACAGGTGAGATGTATTCCCTTTCCCTCCATTTTGCCCTCGGTTTTACAATGAGGACATTTATAAAGGATCGTGTGAAGTCCGTCTGCGCGGAAATCCTCGTCAATTACTATCTTATTTTCCTTTTGCCAACGGAAATCGTCAAACGAAAATTCGCGATCAATTACCTCCTGAATCTCGTCAACGCTCATCGCTTTAATCTGCTCGGGCGAAAGAACGTAACGAAGCTCCGCGTAAATCGGAACGTCGCGGTCCTTAACAAATCCATACGCGGGATTGTGAAGATAAACGCCGTTAGTTATCAAGGTACAAAGGGGTGCTCCGAGCATTTTAACGAATTTTGCAAGCGAAGAAGGAAGCGTTACGCACGTTCCGTCAAGCGTATATACTGCCTCGGGAAACATAAGCACGGAGCTTTTGTTCTCCTTCATACAGTATTTTATGTCCCTAATGAGCTGAAGATCTGCCGTATATTTTCTCGTTGCAAAGCAGCCGATTTGTTTCATAACCCACTCAAGTCCCATAAAGGTTTCATAAGCCGCAACCGTGTTGAACTTTCTCGGATAAAGAATAGAATAGGCAATTTCAAAATCCGTAAAGCCCGAATGGTTCATCAAAATAAGCGCCGGCTCGTCCTTGCCGAGCTTTTCCATTCCAATCTTTTTGTATTTGAAATGGTTCTTTATAAGCGCCGGCTGGGAAATCAACTTCGTGAGCGTCTGCCAGAAAATGTTCGTCTTTTTGGGATTGTAGTGCTTATGAGGTTCTATTGCCATTACCTCGTCGTAATCGCGAACAATATTTTTAATCTTCATAATAAATCCAACCTTTGTAAATTTGGTTTTTATGAACATAGTATACCACCTTTTTTTAACTTTTGCAACACTATTTTCATATATTGGAAAATAAAACGGCTTGAAGTATTATTTGGTGCTTCAAATTTTGATTTGTCGGGGAGTTAAAGTTAGTTGAAATTAGGATTTTTTCGTTCTTTTTGAAAAAAGACCCGTGAACCCCCAAAGCTCATAAATATCGCTTCGGGGAACCCCTGGCACCAAAAACTTTTTAATCGTGGATATATATTTAAGCCGCGCAAATTGTGTCAACGAGTTGACACTAATGATTTTTCTCGGTGTTGGCAGGCACCTCGAAAAATCCAATTTGCTACTATCCAA
>JAFVRQ010000048.1 GCA_017504245.1 Clostridia bacterium
AAAAATCCAATTTGTTACTATCCAACGAAGCCATTTCGTTATCAAACGGCTATAGCTTAACAAAGTAAATTTTAGAAAAACACTATGCAAATAGTGGTTTTCGTAGTTTTGGAAGTGCGGTACCATCCGTCGTGCTCGCGCGTAAGGATGGTATCGTGCTTTCAAAACCAATAATTCGTTTGCGAATTATCGAAAATTTACGCATAATCTGAACACACCAAGCGATTAAAAGTTTTGCGGAGCTTTTTCAAAAGCGACTTTTTTTGCTTTAACTAACTTTTCCAACTCCCCGCTAAATCCCAATTTATATAACAAAGGAGCATAAAAATGCGTGCATATTTATCTCAAAAAGCAGATAAAAGAATAATTGATGCGTTAAAGCAAGATGGTTATGAAGTAATCCCGCTTGCTCCGTTTGGCGCGCTCGCAACCCCCGTTGATACGCACGCTGATATGCTTATTTTTAATGTTGACGATACAGTTTTCATTCATAAAGATTATGAAATCGACCTTAACTGCGCTCAAAAAATCATCAAAATCGACGGGCCGATTTCAAGCAAATATCCAAACGATATTTTATTAAATATAGCTATAGTCGGCAAAAATACGTTTTGCAATACGAAATATGCTTCTAAAACGATTTTGAATTATCTTGAAAAAAACAATTTTTCCATTCACCACGTTGCTCAAGGATACACGCACTGTTCGACCTGTATCGTTAGCGAAAATGCCCTGATCAGCGCAGATACGGGAATTGTTGAAGCGGCTCAAAGGGTTGGCATTGATGCACTTAAAGTCAGCGAGGGAAATATTTCACTCCCTCCATATAATCACGGCTTTATCGGTGGAGCAAGTGGCAAAAACGGGGACAAAATCTACTTCTGCGGCTCGCTTTCTTTTCACCCCGACGGCGAAAAAATACGCAATTTTTGCATAAAGTACGGCAAGAGTCCTGTTGAGCTTTCCAACTCTCCCCTCGTTGACGTTGGGGGAATACTGTTTATATAAAAAATTCCGTGTGTCACTCAGGACACACGGAATTTTTCATTACGTCTCTTTTTAATGATAAAGACCGCGATAAGCACGGCTAATGTCAATACTGCTGCGAAAAGCAATACAATTATTATAACGTCAGCTTCAGAGCTTTTCGGTGAATTTTCAATCACCTCATCGCTCGGTATCGGGTCGGGGGTTTCCTTAACGGGAGGACGAAGCTCCTCGTTCGCAATTTCAAGCACCTCGCTCTTTTCCTCGAAGCGCACCGCAAACGCCTTGATCTTATACTCCGTTTCGCCTGAAGCATCTATTACAATGGGCGCGCGGTATAGCTCCCAAGAGCCAACCATTTCCCCATTCTCATAAACTGCATAATAAATAGCCGAGCCGTTATTCGATGAATTTTTGTCAACTCCTCTTTCCGTTTTTATTATTGTGGAGAGCGTCACCGTAGCTTTATCTTCCTCAACGGAAATATCCGCCTCAACTTCGGGAGGCGCGTTGCCCTCGTCATTCACCAAATTAACCGAAGCGCTTGAATATATTGCGCCCTCGTTACTCTCAAAATAGTTTTCATCAAGGGCTCTTAGCCAAGCAAAGCAAATTTCGGGATAATGCCCTTGAATTACGGTCATAGCGTTGTAAAGAAGAGAAGCAATATGTACCTGCGTTGCCCCCACATCCTCAAAGCTCGGGCTCTTGTTTCCGTCCTGAGTGATGAAAAGGAACAAAAATGCAGACAGAGTATAAACAGAATCCTTTAGCTCCTCCCTCTCCTCATAGGATACGAAATCAGTTATTCTTTTAACTTTAGTGCCGTCAGCAAGCTTCATATCACCGTTCAAGCAATCCCAAATAATATCCGAATACCTTAGCTGCTGCTTATTTGTCAGGTCATCCCATTTTTCCGTTGCGTTCATAAGCAAATCAATAAGAGTCCAGGTTTTAAGCAACAAAGTGAGCCCTCTATAAGCTAAAGCTCCAGTAAATTCATCGTCGTAATAAAAGCTGAATGCCAAATCCAAAATACATTGCAGCGCAGTTTCAACGGAAACGAGCTCCTCACCCGAAAATTCAACGTTTGAGGTAAAGAATTCACGGTAATCGCCGCCATATCCTCCGTTATCCGCGTCACCTCCGCTATAAGTTCCGTTGGCAGCCCAGGTTTGCAAATCCGCGATAAAGCTCTCAAGCCATTCGCGAGTGCTAACATCAGCCCCCCCGTCAATCGGAATAAAAAGCTCCCATTTGAAAATCGCGCTTAAAATATCCATCGTGACCGGGGAAAATCCGTCGCTGAATACTATATTACCATCAATGCTCGCAAGGTGGGAGAGCATTTCATCCCGTATTGCGCTATAACCCTCGTCACCGACAAAATACGGTGTATTATCAGCATACGTTGTCACCGTTATTCCCGTTGGTGTTTCATAAACCGACATGGTTATCTCACCCGCATCACTTCCGGGGCTGTAATGGTCAACTCCGTATCTCTTAAATCCCATTTCCTTGGGTGGAATAAGCGTTACGAGATCGCAGGGATTAATAACGTTATGAATATTGGAATATATTCCGCCGTAGGTCCACGGCTCGTTAAGAGCAAGATCATCCGTGCCGCAGTTTGGCGCTTCAAAGGTATAGGAATAAATTGAGTTCCCCGTCGCGCCGTAAGCATCCGTCAGGCGTTTGGCGGTGAGATTTGCAACCGCTCCGCCGCGGGAATATCCAACCACCCAAAATTTAACTCTGCCATTCTGCAAAGCACTTGAAATATCAAATGAAGCGTTCGATTCTATATAACTGTCAATCTGCTCCAAAACCCGGTTGGCAGCACCTGAAAAGCCCTCTGCCTCCCCTTCTGCGCCAAGCGTGACGTTGCTCGCCCATTCCGCCTCGTAATCACCGCCTCTGACGGCAATGGGCATAAGAATATAATCCTCGCCTTCAATAGCGATTTCCTTTGCTCCCATAATCATTCCTATGGTGTCCTCGGTTGGCCGTATATCAAAGCTTTCGTTCACGTAAATATCCTTATCCGAAATTCCTATATCCGACATCAGAACCTTAACGTGACGGAAAAGGTTTGAATAAGACCCATTTGGCATAGTCAAATCGAATTCTGTTCGCATCGCGTTAAAGCACGCGATGGCAAGTGTTAGCGACATCGTGGAAAGACTCGGATTGTAAATCTCGGCAGCATCCTCAAAATAACCGTCGGAATAATAATAAACCGCGGTTTTGTTAACCTGCTTTGCGGATTGATGTCCGAATACACCCTCCTGAAGATCGTATTTTCCGCGATAACCGTTTTCTATAATACGGTAACGCTCGCTTATCGGAACATCAACATTACCGTTCATAGCATAAGCACTCATAGGGGCAAAAGTACAGAACACCACCGTTGTTACAAGAAGGAATGCAATTAATCGGCTGATTATCTTATTCATATTTTTCTCTCCTTACACGTAAAAAATAAAGTGTAATCCTCGAAGAATGAAATTTTTAGTCTGGTATTATTAATACTCGCTTTATTTCATTATACCTGATTTTATGCCCCTTTGTCAAGAGTGTTTTTTGCTACGAATGACCGACTGTTCTTCAAATGCCTTTATGAACCGATTTTCAAATTTTGCTTTGTCGGGAAGAAGTTTCAAAAAAATTTTATATAACAAAGGACGAAGAAAAAAGCTCTCCGTCCTTGTTTTTTACTTTTTATTCTCTTGACAATTACCCGAGCAGGATTTACCGTAGGGACAGCCGATGCATTTGCTTCCCTTCTTCTTCTCCTTACGGATATATAGGCAAACGCCCACAACGATAAGTGCGAGAATGATTACAATAATAATATCCTTCATTTTTCTATAAATCTATGTATTATACCATTTTCTTAAGGGAGTATTCTGCTTTCATCCTTTTATTCGTGTTATGAATAAGAACGCAGATAACCGCCGCGAACACAAGAACCGCAGCAAGACCAGCTACCGCTTCCACAACGTTAAGAGAAGCAGGGCTTGTAATAAGCGTACCCAAGGTGTAAACGAGGTATGCAACGGTGTAACCAACGCCGAGCTGAAGTCCTATTCCGCCCCAAAGCCACTTTGCACTCTTCATTTCCGCGTTCATAGCGCCGATTGCCGCAAAGCAAGGGGGAGTATAGAGGTTAAACATCAAATATGCAAGGGCAGCCACCTTTGAAATTGCCATAATTCCCGCAACCTCAGCACCTGCGCCCTCCATCATAGCAAGCTCCTCTGTGTCGATGAGGTTTTCAAGTCCAACGAAGCAAACCGCAAGTGTTCCAACAACGTTCTCCTTTGCGATAAAGCCCGTAACCGCCGCCGCGGCAAGCTGCCAGGAAAGTACGCCAACGATTGGGAACAAAACGTATGCAAAGGGACCCGCGATTGAAGCAAGAATTGAAGCATCTGCACTCTCCGCAACCTTAAAGCTCCAGGTGAACGTCTGCATAATCTGAACCGCCATATTACAAAGCAAGATGATTGTTGCCGCCTTTACTATGTATGACCAACCGCGAGCGCACATCGACTTGAACGCGCCCCAGACGGACGGCGACTTGTATTCGGGAAGCTCAATGATAAAGAATGATTTTCTTGCCTTATGACCCGTAATCTTGTTGATAAGAAGCGCCCCGAGGAAGATAAGAACGATACCTGCAAGGTACATTACCGTGCTGACCCAACCCGCATCGTCGAAGAACGCGCCCGCAAAAAGAGCGATAACGGGAATCTTCGCGCCGCAGGGCATAAAGGGTGCAAGCATAGCCGTTGCACGTCTTTCGCGCTCGTTTCTGATAGTACGCGAAGCCATAATGCCGGGAACTGCGCATCCAACCGTAATAACGAAAGGAATAACGGACTTGCCCGAAAGTCCAACTCTCTTGAAAATGGGGTCAAGCACAACTGCAACGCGGCTCATATATCCGCAATCCTCAAGAAGCGCGATAAGGAAATACATAACCATAACAAGTGGCAAAAAGCCAACAACCGCAACCACACCGCCGATAACACCGTCAACCAAAATTGCTGAAAGCAAGGGGTTTGCGTCCGATAAAAGCTCACCGACCCAGCCCTGAACTGCTTCAAGCCAGCCAACGAGGAGATCTGCTATGGGAGTGCCCACCCAAACCTGTGAAATTTGGAATACAAGAAACATCACAACGGCAAAAATCGGTATTCCGAGCCATTTGTTTGTAAGAACGTCGTCAATTTTGTCACTTATGTTAAACTCTCTTGTCAAAACCTTGCGGCTCTCAACCTCCTTAACTATTTTGTTAACGAATTCAAAGCGTTTTCTATCGGCTAAAGTAACCGCTTCCTTGCTCGTAAGGTCAGTATCGCCCTGAACATACGGTGCTTTTTGTACCTTTCCAATGATTTCAACCGAAGTTGAAATAAGCAATTTAAGTCCTTCTCCGCTTGTTGAAACTGTGTTTACAACGGGACAACCAAGCTTTTTGGAGAGAAGCTCCGCATCAATAACGGTCTGATTTTTCTTGTTGACGTCGCTCTTGTTGAGCGCAACCACAACGGGTATGCCGAGTTCAAGAAGTTGAGTTGTAAAAAACAAGCTTCTTGAAAGATTGGAGGCGTCAACGATATTGATGATAACGTCAGGATTTTCGTTTTTAACGTATGCGCTCGTCACACTCTCCTCACTTGTGAAGGGTGACATAGAATACGCGCCGGGAAGGTCAACCGCAAGGATTTCCTTGCCGTCCGTATATGCGCTCTTAATCGAATGTTCTTTTTTATCAACGGTAACACCCGCCCAGTTGCCGACCTTTTCGTTTCGACCTGTTAACGCATTATACATCGTCGTTTTGCCCGAGTTGGGATTTCCCGTTAAGGCAATTCTCATAGATTTTTTTCCTCCGTTTATATGTAAATAAATTATTAACTGATTTGTTCAGATTTTGATTTATCGAATAGTTAGTTAAATATCAAGCGCTCAAGACGGAAACCCCCAAAACTCATAAATGTCGCTTCGGGGAACCCCTAAGCCGCTTGGGCTCTTCTTTTGAAAAAAGAAGCAAAACAATCGCTTGGTGTGAGCAGACTCGACGTAAATTTTCGACAAGGATTTCATCAACTGAACACGAAAACCACTATTTACATAGTGATTTTCTAAAATTTACTTTGTTAAACTATAGCCCTTTGAGAGCAAAATGGCTACAACAATAGTAGCAAATCACCGATTTTTAAGGCGCCTGTTAAAATGCCTTAAAAATCGTTATGTATTTGTTTGATTTAAATCAAACATCACGATTTGCGCGGCATAAATTAACACCTACGATTAAAAAGTTTTTGGTTCTTTTTTCAAAAAGAACGAAAAAATCCTAATCTATACTTACTTTAACTCCCCGCTAAATCCCAATTTATATATTAGTTAGCATATGCTAACTTACGCTCAAAAATAAAAGGGCTTGCCTTTTATTCTTCAACAAAAATGGCGTCTGCCAATGCATAATCAATATTATATCTTGCGTCCTTGATTGAGACCACGCAACCGCCCCTGCGGTGTGAAACCACCGTAATTCCCTCTCCGCTATAGCAACCGAGCGAGAACAAAAACGCATCAAGCTCCTCATCGTCGGTAACGATGCTATTAATAATATATTCCTTGCCGATTTCAGCATTTTTGAGTGTCATAAAGCACCGCTCCTTTCAAGAGTTATTCGAGTTAGCATATGCTAACCGTAGCATATTATATACCATTCTTTCCCTTTTGTCAAGAGTTTTTTTGAAAAAAATCCAAGTTTTTTTGTTCGATAAATTGGAATTTATCGAACAGACAACGTAGGAGGATGCCTTGGTGCCGCCGCACGAAAATACCAACAAAATCAACGCGGCAGGAGCAAGCCCCTGCCCTACGTTGATCATGCCAACATCTCTACAAACCACATTTCGAAGCAACAAAAAGCACCTCAAACGAGGTGCTTTAATTCACTAATTATTCAATTCCAATAATATGTCTTGCAACGTGAATGCCGCTTGCGGATGCGTGGGAGAGCGAGTGAGTGATACCGCTGCCGTCACCAATAACGTAAAGTCCCTTATGCTGACTTTCAAGGTTTTCGTCAACTGCAACCTCCATATTATAGAATTTAACCTCTACGCCATAAAGAAGCGTATCGTCGTTTGCGGTACCGGGTGCAATTTTGTCAAGTGCATAAATCATCTCAATGATACCGTCAAGAATTCTCTTTGGCAAAACGAGTGAAAGGTCACCAGGAGTTGCCGCAAGAGTCGGCGCAACCGTGCTCTCCTCAATCCTCTTGGGATTACTTCTTCTTCCTCTGACGAGGTCGCCAAAGCGCTGAACGATAACGCCGCCGCCAAGCATATTTGAAAGACGGGCAATGTTTTCACCGTATCCGTTTGAATCCTCAAAGGGAGACGTAAAATGCTTTGAAACAAGAAGCGCGAAGTTGGTATTCTCCGTTTGAAGCGCCTCATCCTCATATGAATGGCCGTTAACGGTAACGATACCGTTCGTGTTTTCGTTAACAACGCTTCCCTTGGGGTTCATACAGAAGGTACGAACGTTATCCTCAAACTTTTCGGTTCTATAAACGATTTTACTCTCATAAAGCTCGTCGGTAAGATGTGAGAAAACGGACGCAGGAAGCTCAACGCGAACACCGATGTCAACTCTGTTTGACTTCTTTTCAAGCCCTAAATCGTGGCAAACCTGCTCCATCCATTTTGAGCCGATTCGACCAACGGAAACAACGCATTTTTCACAATCAAATTCACCCTTTTTGGTGATTACCTTATAGCCGCCGTCAATAATTTCAAGCTTTTGAACGGGAGTGCTGAAATAGAAATCAACCTTATTTTTAAGCTCGTTATAAAGATTTCCAAGCACGATATAGTTCTTATCCGTTCCAAGATGACGAACGGATGCATCAAGAAGATTTAGCTTATTCTGAAGACAAAGCTTTTTGAATTTTGAGTTTGTCGTGGTATAAAGCTTCGTTCCCTCTCCGCCGTAAGCCATATTAATATCGTCAACGTAATGCATAAGCTCGGTTGCACGCGCCTTGCCGATGTATTCGTAAAGCGTACCGCCGAAATTGTTTGTAATATTATATTTTCCGTCAGAAAAAGCGCCCGCGCCACCGAAACCGCTCATAATGGAGCAGGTTTTACAGTTGATGCAAGATTTAACCTTCTTACCGTCGATCGGACAATGTCTTTTACTGAGCGGATAACCCGCCTCAAATACCGCAATTTTTAAATCCTTATTATGCTTTGAAAGCTCGTAAGCCGTGAAAATTCCTCCGGGACCTGCGCCAACGATTATTATATCGTATCTCATCTTAATTCTCCTTTTTATCTATGAATATATGATTTTTGCATAAAAAAACACCGCGTTTATTGACGGACTAAAACCATTTCAATACGCGGTCTACGATTTTATTCCATATCATTATACTATAAATCAACATGCTTGTCAAGACCTATTTTTCAAGTGACCTTCAAATTTTGATTTGTCGGGGAGAAGAAGTTAGTTTAAATTAGGTTTTTTTCGTTCTTTTTGAAAAAAGAACCAAAAACTTTTTATAAGTGGGTTTTTATTAAAAGCCGTGCAAATTGTGTCAACGAGTTGACACTAATGATTTTTCTCGGTGTTGGCAGGCACCTCGAAAAATCCAATTTGCTACTATCCAA
>JAFVRQ010000049.1 GCA_017504245.1 Clostridia bacterium
CACCCCCTTTTGTCTGCTTTGCAGACATTTCCCCACACTGTGGGGAATCACCCTTTACACAAAGGGGCCTTTGGCTTGCGCTATCAAACTGCTCGCTAAATCCCAATTTATAGAACAAAAAAGAGCGGTGAAAAAATCACCGCTTATAGTTATTTGTTAACAAATTTTCTTTTTTTAATTCCCTTATCGTGCGCGCTGATTGCGTGGACGAAGCCCATTGCGATATAGAGGGCGAGCATAGAGCTACCGCCGTAGCTCATAAAGGGAAGGGTGATGCCGATAACCGGAAACATCGCAAGGCACATTCCGATATTCATTACCGATTGGACGATGAACATTCCTGCAATTCCGATACAAATGAACGATCCGAAATCGTTTCTGCTGTGCTTTGCAATTCTTATTAATCTTGTTATAAGCAAAATCAAAATAACGAGAAAGATTAATGCACCAACGAAGCCGAACATTTCGCAATAGGTTGCGAAAATGAAGTCGGTGTGTGAGGCAGGGAGGACCTCATAATATCCGCCCGCATTTATTCCGCGCCCGAAAATTCCGCCCGCACTTATAGCGTCAAGGGAGAGAAGGGCTTGAAATCCATAGTGCGTAGGGTCGAGCTCCGGCTGAAATCCGACAAGAATTCGCATTTGTTGATATTCGGATAAATGCGGCCAGATAAACGGGAACGCAACGAGAACAACACCGAGCGCGCCTGCAAAATACCAGAACGAAAGTCCTGCAAAGGCAAGCATAATTGCGATAATTCCAACGTAAACGAGGGTTACTCCAAGGTCGCCCGAAAGGAGAATGAGTCCGACTATCGCACCTGCGTGTACAGCGAGGGGGATTAGGGTTTTAATTTTGTTTATTTTATCCTTTACCATCGTAAGATGCTTTGAAAAACTGATGATGAAGGCGATTTTAACGAACTCGGAGGGTTGAATTTGGAATGACCTTGAGCCGATTTTGATGATTGTGAGCCAGCTTTTGTTACTCGTTTCCGTGCCGTTTGCACCCGTGTCACCTAAAATTAACGTTATTCCGAGAAGTGCAACAGATATTATCCAAAGTATTTTCCAATACCGCTCAACGAATATTCTATAGTCCAGATTCACAAGCACCGTGATGGCGCAAAGTCCAACAACGGTCATCGCGAGTTGCATTATGAATTTACTGTTGCCGAAATTCTCTCGCGCGCTGAAAATCGTGACGATGCTCATTAACGTTATAAGCATTGAAAAGAGAAGCACGGGCTTATCAAAACGCGCAAATGAATTTTTTATGTATTTTCCGACAGATTTGAACATATGCTCCTCCTTTCTTGAAGTTACAAAAATAAGAATTTGTTCTTTTTGCAAAAAGAACCAAAAACTTTTCAATCGCGGGTAATAAACAGAGCCGCGCAAATTGTTCCAACAAGTTGGAACTGATGATTTTTCTCATATATTCGAAAAATCCAATTTGCTACTAAATGCGTAGACGTATCGCTATCAAAATTATTTTTGTTCGGATAAAAGTTAGTTTGTGTTTCGAGCCCTCTCACCCGCTTGCGCGGAGCTCTTCCTAAGTGCGAGCTATTTTGTTAGCGAATGTCCGCAAACCTAAGCCTCTCACTCAGGGAGAGGTGTCTGAATGCGCCGAAGGCGGATTCGGACGGAGAGGGTATTTTAAATCAGATTAATTTTAATAGCAAATTTTCGCTTTTTGCTATCAAAACGGCTATGTATTGACAAAATAACACCGAAAATCTTCGTAGGGGGCACTCCGTGCACCCGTGCGTAAACATAAACAAATTATCGAAAATTTACGTTAATTTAGCACTTACCAAGCGATTAAAAGTTTTGCGGGGGTGGGGCGGTTTTTCAAAAAAGCCCCACATTTTTTATCAACTAACTTCTAATATAGGGAGTCCTTGCAGGGACTCCCTATGCATTTTTGATTAATACTGACGTCCCCAAACGACCATATGCTTTGCAGGCTTGCCACAGCAAGCGCAAACGTCGGAGAGTTTTTCCTCGTTGAAGGGGATGCAACGGGATTTGATGCCGCCCGTAACGTCCTTGATCTTATCCTCGCATTCAACCTCGCCGCACCACATCGCTTTGATGTAGCCGGGCTTGTTTTCTGCGATTTCAACGAATTCTTCAAAGTTCAAGGCAACGTGAGTTTTTTCCTCAAGGTTCTTTGTAACTCTTTCGCAAAGCTCGTTATGAACCTGATTAAGCATTGCTTCAACCTCTTCAATTACGTTATCAAGAGAAACGAATTTCTTTTCTCTCGTTACGCGGCTAACGAGCACGCAGGAGTTGTTTTCAATATCCTTAGGACCAATCTCAAGGCGAACGGGAACGCCCTTCATTTCGTATTGGCTGAATTTCCAGCCCGTTGACTGATCGCTATCGTCGAGCTTAACGCGGAACTTCTTTGCAAGCTGACGACGGAGTTCGTCCGCCTTTTCAAGCACGCCCTCCTTGTGCTGAGCAACGGGAATGATTGCAAGCTGAATGGGTGCAACCGCGGGGGGGAGAATAAGACCGTTATCGTCACCGTGAGTCATAATGATTGCGCCGATCATACGGGTTGAAACGCCCCAAGACGTCTGGTGGGGGTATCTTACCGTGTTATCCCTTCCTGCGAAGGTGATGTCGAACGCCTTTGCAAAGCCGTCACCGAAATAGTGAGTCGTACCGCCTTGAAGCGCAACACCGTTGTGCATCATAGGTTCGATTGTGTATGTTTCCTCAGCTCCTGCAAATTTTTCCTTTTCGGTTTTTCTGCCTGTGATTGCGGGAATTGCGAGAGCATCGCGATAGAAATCCTCATAAACCTTGAGCATTGTGAGTGTTTCGTTACGAGCTTCCTCTGCGGTTTCGTGCATCGTGTGACCCTCTTGCCACAAGAATTCACTTGTACGAAGGAATGGACGTGTCGTTTTCTCCCAACGAACAACCGAGCACCACTGATTGTAGAGCTTGGGAAGGTCGCGGTAGGAGTGAATTACGTTTTTAAAATGCTCGCAGAAAAGCGTTTCGGAGGTGGGACGAACGCAGAGCTTCTCGGCAAGCTTGTTTTGACCGCCGATCGTTACCCAAGCGCATTCGGGAGCGAAGCCCTCAACGTGATCCTTTTCGCGTTGAAGAAGGGATTCGGGAATGAACATAGGCATATAAACGTTTTCGTGACCGAGCTCCTTGAAGCGAGCGTCGAGATTTTTTTGAATATTTTCCCAAATTGCGTAGCCGTAGGGACGGAAAATCATACAGCCCTTAACGCTGGAATAGTCCATAAGCTCCGCTTTTTTGCACACGTCCGTGTACCACTGTGCAAAATCTACGTCCATTGACGTGATTTGTTCAACTAATTTTTTCTCTTTTGCCATTTTTCAATGCCTTTGACCTTATAACCGCTATAAAGTCGGGAAGCTTTGTGTTAAATTTACCGTTTGGGCATTCAAAACTCCCTACGTAAGTGAATAAAGCGCACACTTACCTATCATAATAATAAATAATAACACATTTTTCATATTTTGTCAACGGGAGAAACGGTTTATGTTAAAAAAATACGTTAATTTATTTGGAATTTGCATTGACGATATTCCTATTTCACGCGCGGTTGGGCTTGCAAGGGCGAGCTTGCACTCGGGTGAACAAAGAATATTTTTTACACCCAATCTTGAAATGCTTGAGGCGGCGCGGAAAAGTGATGAAATCAAAGCCCTGCTCAATTCTGCATCAATTTTGCTTCCCGACGGTGTAGGTGTGATTCTTTCCTCTCGGCTATCAAACACGCCAATCGCAAATAAGATCGCGGGGATTGATTTCGGGGAGGAGTTGATTGACCTTGCCGAGAGGGAGAAAAAGACCGTATTTTTGCTTGGTGGGCGAGCGGGAGTTGCCAAAAAAGCGGCGAAAAATTTGTTAAAGAAGCACCCCAATCTCAAAATCTGCGGAATTCATAACGGTTATTTTGAAAATGAGGATGAAGTAGTTTTTAAAATTCAAAAATCCGAGCCCGATATTTTGATCGTGTGTATGGGCTTTCCGAGGCAGGAGCAATTTGTTAGTAATCATAAGGATCAATTCTCAAATATCAAGGTTACTGCCTGCCTTGGCGGTGCGCTCGATGTTTGGTCGGGCAAGAAAAAGCGCGCGCCTGCGTTTATTCGTGCTGCAAATCTCGAGTGGGCTTGGAGAACTTTGCTTGAACCCAAACGCGCCCTGCGACTCGTCAAATCCCTGCCAGCTCTCGCTTTCGCCCTTGAAAATAAATTTCAAAAATTAGTTAACAATAAAAGCATTAATGCTAAATAGCGCGCATATATTTGAATAGATTTTTGTATTTCAAATTTTGATTTATCGGGGAGTTAAAGTTAGTTTAAATAAGGATTTTTTCGTTCTTTTTGAAAAAAGAACCAAAAACTTTTTAAACGTGGGAATAAATTAAAGCCGCGCAAATTGTGTCAACGAGTTGACACTAATGATTTTTCTCGTTGTTGGTAGGCACCTCGAAAAATCCAATTTGC